>NZ_JAWOTE010000016.1:0-117486 GCF_033338695.1 Vibrio sp. Vb1166
GTCGTGTCGGTAATAATAATGGTCGTGGTCATTACTACTAGGCTGTTAGATGGCATAAATAAATATTCAACGTTAATTGTGTTTGCTTAACTCTACGTTTACCGAGTTTCTGATACATAGTCAACAAAAAATTGTTTGTTTTTCCATCTTTCAGAGAATTCTGCTAAGCAATGTCATTGATATTTATAGTTAATTACACATTATTGATCATTTAAAAATCTACAGTTAGTTTTTGTAAAGGACTTAACCATCATCACCAGTTCGGTTTTTTATCTAATAACTAGTCTGATCTTTGCCATAAAACGTACGATCAAATAATTCGAGAGGGTTGTGACACATAACAACAACTTAACTGTGACTTATGTTCATAGGATCGAATTATTTAGAAAATAGGTGAGCTAGCTTTCATATTCTATGCTTTAATAGTGAGAAGCTTTGGGCGCATACTAATAAAAAAGTTGACACAAGGAGTGGTGAACATGAAAAGAGGGCTTTTTCTGTTGCTGTTTTTTGTGCCTGGTGTTTGTCTAGCAAACGAGCTTCCGCCGCTTCCAGGTAAAACATCCCCTTCTCCTCATAAACTATTCATTTCCAGCGACAGTTATCAGTCTGACAGTTTTGATGTTTGGAATATCGATACGGGTTACGCTTACGAACTTTTTGATTCGGTAGACGTTTATGTCGGTGCGCGAGTCAATAACTCTCCTACCAAAAATCAAAGTGGTTTTTTGAGTGGGATCAGCTATCACTTTAATGATCGTGTCACGCTGAAAAGTACAGTTCGCTCTTACAAGAACGAAACAGCGGAAGGTATTCGCCAAGACGACAGTAGCCTCGCGGCTGAAGTATCAAGTCGCGTAAAAATTACCGATAAACTGGATCTTCACGCGACTCTTGATTACCAAGATTGGCAACAAGGCTTTGAGGTTGGTTTAGGCTTTCGTTTTTAGAAGTCCAGCTTTTGCTTAGAAATCAACACACCGTTCCAGTCCGCGTAAACGTAGTGCTTAGGTTGAACGATTTGGTTTTGCATCGTTAAGGTTACGTTTACCTCTCCTATCCCGCGTTTCTCTGTTTTAAACGGGTTAGTTCCAAGAGCTTGAACGCCAATGTCCATTTGAGATATTTGTGCTACGTCGCGTATTGCACCATAGACAATGATACCTTCCCACCCATTTTCTATTCCGAGTATCGCTAATTGATCGCCGAGTAATGCTCTCTGACACGATCCATGTCCGTCAACAATCAATACTTTACCCGTTCCATCTTCGCCCAGTACTTCACGCACTTTCGAGTTATCGTGATAGCAGCGCACCGTAACGATTTCACCGTAAAAAGCGCTACGTTGACCAAAGTTCTGCAATGGTAAAGTAAGCAAGCTCACTTGGTCTTCAAATTGGTCACAAATATCGGGTGTAATGTCTCTCATATTTCCTCCGTGAATTTTCTCACCCAAGCGGTGCTTCAGTGAGCAGTATCCTTTTCTATACCTTCTATACGAGCCGAGGTTTAATGGAGCCTAACGTATGAAAAACTTTCGGCTGCGAGCACGCAATAAGATAAAGTTGGTCATTAATGACGTAATAAATCGCGTTTTGTTGAAAGTCACTCGCCAATTCAACGGCTACCTCTGGCGACAACTCGACGGCAAAGCTTTCCTCATACCATGTAAAAGCGCTATCACCTACCGTTACAGGCGCGTAATTAACGTGCTGTAGCTGTTTTTCTAACGCGTGATTGTTTATGCTGTTCTCTTCTTTGGACCTCAAGTTACTGTATGGGTTCCAAGCGGTTATCACAGCATAGTTTGAAACACGCCACTCGGCTTCGAATCTGAAAAAAGATTCTGAATAAGCATTCCATAACGATGCGTCTATGTTCTTATTACTTTTTTCTATCATAAGTCTTAAACGATTAATAACAGTTACATTTCATCAATTGATATAAATCAACAAACTGAATGGAATTAACATTTGAGCATTGTTAGCATGCTGTTAACAATATAAAATCCGCTCAATATCTTAGGGTGTTTACGTTTCAGGCCCCACTGAAAGCAGGAAATGAAAGGTAAACAAGCCCTTTAGAATAAACGTCGCCATTGGATACTGGTGAGTTGGCAAAATTCCATGGAGGGCGGATAACTGAAAGAAGTGTTTTTTTGATCAACTTGATTTATTATCAAAATCACATTACCTGTATGTTATATTTTTGCCTAGAATTTATTCTATTAGCACAATTTTGTCACAAATTTAGGTACCGCCAATGCAAACCCCGCAGATTCTTATCGTTGAAGATGAGCAAGTAACTCGTAACACTCTTAAGAGTATTTTTGAAGCAGAGGGATACGCTGTTTTTGAAGCCAGTGACGGTGAAGAGATGCACCAAGTGTTGTCTGATAACTCAGTCAACTTGGTTATTATGGACATTAATCTTCCAGGCAAGAATGGCCTTCTACTAGCGCGTGAATTACGCGAGCAAGCGAACATTGCTTTAATGTTCCTGACAGGCCGTGACAATGAAGTAGACAAGATCCTAGGTCTTGAGATTGGTGCAGATGACTACATCACTAAACCATTCAACCCACGTGAACTAACTATTCGTGCACGTAACCTACTTAGTCGCTCAATGAGCTCTAACGCGGTGCAAGAAGAGAAGCGCTCGGTAGAAAAGTATGAATTCAACGGTTGGGTACTAGACATCAACAGCCGCTCTCTAGTAAGCCCTGCTGGTGATAGCTACAAGCTACCTCGCTCTGAGTTCCGCGCATTACTGCACTTCTGTGAGAACCCGGGTAAGATTCAAACTCGTGCAGATCTTCTTAAGAAGATGACTGGTCGTGAACTTAAGCCACACGACCGTACTGTAGACGTAACGATTCGTCGTATCCGTAAGCACTTTGAGTCTGTTTCAGGTACGCCAGAAATCATCGCCACTATCCACGGCGAAGGTTACCGCTTCTGTGGCGATCTAGAAGACTAGATTTAACCGCTAATATGCAAAGGGCTTGCTCATTGAGCAAGCCCTTTTTGTTTTAGGTCTAACGACTAATGCAACATCATTGCGGTTAATAAACCTTGTTAATCTTCACGTACTTTTCGACTAACCAACGCTGTTTACCCGCATCGTCTAGAAGCACTGCGATATCAACCGATTTTTCTGTGTTCACATCAATGTGAGACGAGAACGCCACCTCCCATCGGCTTTCACTGTGCGTTCGAGTATCTAAAGACGCACTGTCCACCAACCACTCTTTTTGCCCCTGTTTAATAATAAGAGCTTCTGCCGTTAGATTTGCAGGAAGTAACTGATCTCCTTCGAGGTAAAGTGCACCTTGAATACTTTGCTCTTCCACGTCCCCAATATTCGGCATGAGGTTCACCCATAAATTACTTTTGAGCTCAACATTAACCTCATTAATCGTAATCTGACTGTTTTGTTGCCAATTCACATTTGGAACGGAACTACAGCCTGCCATCAATGCCATGGCTAATGCCAATGGTGCGATTCTTTTCATGTTATTTCCTTTGTTCCAACCAACTTTTGAGGACTTGAATATCGTTTTGGTATTCATTTTTGATCTCTTCAACCCAGTCTGAAATGTTTTCCCACCATGCTGGCATATCGGGCGATTGCGCTTTTTGCGCCACACTTTGGATACGTTTCAGGCCAATTGAACCTGCAGCACCTTTGATTTTATGCGCTTCAGAAACAATCCCATCTTGATCTTTCGCTGTCATGTTCGAATCTAAGACATCGATATAGTCTGGCATCATATCTTCAAACATTTTTATGCTGTCGTAGACAGGTTTTGCACCAACAATGTCGACGTAAGACTCTAACATATCCATATCGAGCAAATGTGTCTCAATCACAGGAGAAGGCACTGGCTCTTCCACTGTTTCGGGACCGCTCACCACTTCCTTAGGTTGTTCTAACTGGTGAGCGAAGAATTTATCAATCACTGACTGAATAGCATTCACTGCCAGCGGCTTACTGATCGCATCATCCATGCCGTTATCTAAGTATTCACGACGATCTTTCATTACATTAGCAGTTAAGGCGACCAATGGAGGAAGATTGTTATAATGCTTGCGGTAATAATTGGCGACATCAAAGCCCGTCATATCAGGCAGTTGGATATCCAACAACGCTAAGTCGTATTTTTCTGGCACAAAGTTCACTAACGCTTCTTGGCCCGTCATTGCCACGGTGACAGAGTGCCCTAGGCTCTCTAGTAACGATTTAGCCACAGTTACGTTAAGCTCGATGTCTTCGACCATAAATATGTTGAGGCGCACATTGTCGCGCTTCGCATCAATGACTGGCTCAGCTAGTTCAACAATCGGAACGTGGATCGATACAGTAAAAGTGCTACCAAAGCCTTCCTCACTGGTAACCGTAATGTCACCATCCATCATATTGATCAGTTGCTTAGATACCGCCAAACCAATACCTGTACCGACCGCATGCAGGTTGTCCTTGCCTGATTTCACTTGGTAGTACATCGCAAAGATCTTATCTAGCTCTTCGTCTGGGATACCAATACCTGTGTCTTCCACTTCCATAATAATGGTCGCAAAATCGTCTTCGACATCCGCGCTCACTGTCATCACAACGCCACCTTCCTTGGTGAACTTCATTGCGTTGCTGACCAAGTTCCAAATCACCTGACGTAGACGGGTTGCATCCACTTCAATTGCTTTTGGCAAGTCGCTTAAACGTTCTAAGTCAAAGCGTAACCCTTTTTGTTCCGCCATCAGAGCTGAGATACTCTCAATCTCTGCGACGAAGTCTTCGAAGTTAAGTGGCGCAGGTAATAGTTCTAACTTACGGCGATCAAATTTATCCATATCGATAATATCGTTGAAGATGTTACCTAGAGTAATCGCACTCACATTGATGGTCTGCATGTGTTTACGCTGCTCTTCTGTCAACGGACTATCTAGAAGCATACGACTTAAGCCTACAATGCCATTCAGCGGCGTTCGCAGCTCATGACTGATGGTTGAGATGAAGGTAGTTTTGTCGCGGCTTGCTTTCTCTAACGACTCTTCATGGCGCTTACGTTCAGTGATATCACGACCGAACCCAACGAGACCAAGGTGGCGGCCATCTTTGCTGTAAAATGGCACTTTACGCAGCTCAAAGTAATGCTTGCGACCATCTGGGTATTCGAGCCATTGCTCGTAAGTAATCGCTTGATTATCGGCAAAAACCTTTTGGTCAGTATCAACGATATGCTCGGCGATTTCTTTGCTATACACATCCCAAGGGCTTAATCCGACTAACTGGTGCTCTTTCTTGCCCGTTAGCTCTTCCATCGCGCGGTTACAGCCAGAGAAAACACCATCCGCATTGCGGTAGTAAATTAAGTCTGGTGAGGCATCAATAAATGAACGCAGTAATGCGGTACGTTCTGCCAACTCTAATTGAGTACGTTCGCGTTGGAACACCTCGTTTTCGAGGTCTTGCATCGCCTCTTCACGTGCTTCTTCCGCTTTAATACGCTCTTCAATTTCTTGGTTAAGCTTTTCAATGTTTTGTTGAAGTTGGTAATTCAACTCTTGATCTCGCGAACGCATGTCCTTCAGTTTGGACACCAGCTTAGTTAAACGCTGGCGAGACTCTTCTAGTTGATCGACAACCACAGAGAGGAAGTAAACCGCCCAAGGGGTGATCAATAGACCAAAAAACACCGAACGGACAATGTCGATATCATCTACTCGCCCTTTGAGAGCTAAAGTAATCCCTACCTGCACCACAACAGCTAATGCCACCAGCGCAAGGGCTAGCAAAATAGAGAAGCGAACAATCCCCAGTTTGACTAGCAAGTCGACATAATACTGGGCGAGATTTTTCATGGGTTTCATTAACTACTCCATGGTGGTGGCTAGATAGCGCCATTCGATGATGAAAAACAGGTAAATGCACTCGACCTAACGCAATTTAGGTCTGTTTGATTAGTGAAAAACACACGGTGCGATCTACGCTTGTGACACGAGATAGAAAGATAAACCAACGAGCGCACAGGCTTGTGTAAGTTTAACGTGTTTAATACGGTGATTTAAACAATCAGCTATCAACTTAGAGCAAGCGGTCACAAAGCGTTAGCAAGAACTGGGGTGAATACAGGTGCGATTACGTCCATCAGCTTTAGCTTGGTATAACGCACTGTCAGCCATAGCGATGCCCATTTCGGGTTCATCACCATGCTGAGGAATGTAAGAGACCAGACCGATACTGACGGTAAGGCGTTCAGATGCTTCTGAACTGTCGTGTTCCATATCAAGCTGTAGAATTTTCTCATGAATACGCTGCGCTACGTTGCGCGCACCTTCCGTGGTGGTATTCGGCAATATAAAACCAAACTCCTCGCCACCATAACGCGCAACACAATCCGAAGAACGATTGATGACTTGTGTAAACACGGTAGCGACACTGACTAACGCTTCATCACCTTGTTGGTGACCGTAACAGTCGTTGTAATCTTTGAAAAAGTCGATGTCACATAACATGATGGTGAGCGGCAGCTTTTCTCGAGCGTGGTGGTACCACAATACCTGCAGCTGTTCGTCGAAACGGCGTCGGTTCGATACTTGAGTTAAGCTATCCATAAAGCTCAATTTTTCTAACTCTAGGTTGGCTTTTTCCAACTTTTGTTCTGCAAGATAACGCTCAGAAATATCACGCGCCATAATCAGCACACCATTCGTTCCTGATGCTTTATCTTTAAAAGGCGATTTCACCACATCAAACCACGTACTTTTACCATCACTACTCACGACTTTATCTATGTATCGAACTGGCTCTAACTGGCGTAATGCTTCTAAGTCACTGTCTGCTAAGCGCGCGTACATCTCTTTAGGAATCACGTCTTGGAGGCGCTTACCTATCAAATCAGAAATTTTTGAAATGCCTAACGCCTTAACAAAAGGCTGATTACACGCTTGATAGACCATGTTCTCATTGAAAATACCAATAGAGTCCGGACTGGCATCCAGAATCGTTTGTAAGATAGTATCTCTTTGCGCTAGCGCCACCTCTGTATCTTTGCGACGCTCCATTTCATCTCGCAGATTCTGTTGCATCTTGTGCCATTCAGTCACGTCATGACTAATAGACAGCGTACCGATAAGCTCACCACTCGGCGAAACAAGAGAGTTTTGATTGACTTCCAATAAGCAACTTCGACCTTGTGGATCCGTTGTCCATTTACGTTCGCTTTTTCTGGTCATCTCACCCAAGGTCTTGGATGCGCAAGCTTCTTCCCTTCGCCCTTGCCAGAATTGATCAAATGCTCGATTGGTCGTTAACAGATTGCCTTGGCGGTCTTGGGTACAAATCAGCTCTGAAAGTGAGTCTAATGCCGAACGTGCGATGATTAATTGTGCAAGTTCTTGTTGCTGCTCTTGGTGAGTGGCTTGATATGGCTGAGCATAAAGAATCCAAACTCGATGATTGCGCAATAAACTCTTTCTGCCTGACAGCTCCACTTTAATAGATTCACTATCAGATAGTCGCCAGTCAAAAGCCTGCTGACGAAAATGACGACTAGAGAAGCGATCGAGAAACTGCTCAAGCTCATGAATATCGAATAAAGCAGGATACAAATACCCCGTTCCCAAAGAGCGAATGCCTAATAACTGCATCGCAGCCTGGTTAGATAGCAAGAGCTGAGCATGGCTAGTGTCCACCACTATGACTGGATAGGGAGAATCCGTTACTAGTTGCTTAAGTGACGTCTGAAAGTGCAAATAGATCAGTGCTAACGCGCACACGCCTGCGATTAACAACAAGACGACATAGCCATAACCGCCTTGACCACCCCAAAGCCAATTGAGTAACTGATCCATCGTTTAAACCTTCAAAGAACACTGGTTAAAATATATCAGTTATTTATTGAGCGATCTGCTATTAATTCCGGTTTAGTATAGATAAAGGTATTCCCCGTAAGACTCCCTTGAGCACCATGAGCACTGAGATCTCGACCAATTTCCGTCATCGCTAGCCAACGGTTTTCACACCACAGAGGCGATAATAACGTGGGCCTCCTAGCTGCTGATGAAACGCGATGATAAATCACATCTGGTGGTGTCATACGAATCATTTCACTGGCGATCGCAACATATTCTTCTAATTCAGGGGCTTCTAGCTTTCCAGCACGCCAAGCTTTCGCCATGGTGCTACCTTCGACAATATGCAAGCCATGTAACTTGATGCCATCCGTTCCCACGGTCAACACTTTTTGCAGCGTTTCAATATTTTCGGCGCGGGTTTCTTTGGGTAAACCCACAATTAAGTGAGTACAAACCTTGATTCCAAGTGTTCGCGCACGCTTAGTGATTTCGGCATAACACTCAAAGTCATGACCACGATTGATACGTTTTAGGGTGTCATTGTTGGCGGTTTGAAGACCTAGTTCTAGCCAAATTTCATAACCTTGCTGTACATAGCCCGACAGTAAATCCAATACCGCATCAGGGACGCAATCAGGACGCGTCCCCACACAAAGACCAACCATGTCTGCAGCCTTTAGTGCTTCCTCATACATGTTTTTGAGAACTTGTACTTCTGCATAGGTACTGGTGTAGGCCTGAAAATAAGCGAGATACTTCTTCGCTCTGTGAATTTCACCTGCGCGATCTTTTAACTGTTCGTGAATGCTTTTTATCTGGACTTCTTCATCTGCAAACGAAGCCACATTGCAAAATGTACATCCTCCCCGCCCAATCGTGCCATCGCGGTTAGGGCAACTAAATCCACCGTGCAATGTTAACTTATGAACCTTTTCACCGTATCGACGCTGAAGATCTTGGCCGATTGTATTGACCAACTCATGTAACTGCATAAATTCTCACCAACAATAAATCGTAATCAATCTCACTACGATCTGTGTAAATAAATTACATCCCTGCAAGAAAAAACACACAATATTAATCAATTCAAACACCCATCATGCGGGTCAAAATCAATAAACTTGCATAATTAAAGGCAAAAATCGTTCATGTTGCGTAAATGTTAAACTAAAAATGCATAATTAAACGAAAAAATTGGGTCACAACGCCGAGTTTTTCATTGCATTCTGAAGTGACAAAATTGTAGGATACTTACACAACCCCGTTATTTTTGTGACTTTTATTACAAAGCACACTGCGGGATTTGTCGGTGTTATCCCACTCCTACCTATATAAATCACTAGATAGTGATAATAAATAAAGGGATACCACCAAGGATTGTTTTTCTCGCAAAACTTTTCCTGCGAGATACGGAAAGGAATCAAGACCGGTCAACCTAGATCGGTGGCGATAATAAATATAAAGGACAAGACGTAATCAATAGTCTAGGTAGTATTTGCTGCCCGGTACTTTTGCGTCGACATTGAACTGGAAGGATGTATCTATGGTAGATAGAGAGCAAAATCCACAGGGTCTGTACACTCCGGAACTGGAGCATGACGCTTGTGGTATCGGTTTTGTTGCTCACCTTAAAAACCGTAAATCTCATGAAGTAGTGACTCAAGCATTGGATATGCTGGCTCGCATGGAACACCGTGGTGGTCAAGGTTGTGACCCATGCAGCGGTGACGGTGCGGGTATCTTGTTGCAAAAACCTCATGAATTCCTATTAGAAGAGGCCGTTAAACTAGGCATTAAACTGCCTTCGTTTGAAAAGTATGGCGTTGGTGTCGTTCTTTTCCCAAAAGACGAATACAAACGCGAACAATGCCGTGACATTTTAGAGCGTAATGCCAAACGCTTAGATCTCGAAGTCATCGGCTACCGCGTATTACCAACCGACAACTCCATGATTGGTGCCGATCCTCTAAGCACAGAGCCTCAATTTGAGCACGTGTTTATCTCCGGCGGCCCTGGCATCACGCCTGAAGAGCTAGAACGCAAACTTTACGTACTTCGTAATTACACCGTACGCGTTTGCCTAGAAAGCGTTTCGAACATTGGTGACGACTTCTACATTAACTCCATGTCTTACAAGACATTAGTGTACAAAGGTCAGTTAACGACTGAGCAAGTACCTCAGTACTTCCTCGATCTGCAAAACCCGACCATGGTGACTGCACTGGCACTGGTACACTCTCGTTTCTCTACCAACACCTTCCCGAAATGGCGTCTTGCACAGCCTTTCCGTTACATTGCCCACAACGGCGAAATCAATACAGTTCGCGGTAACTTGAACTGGATGAAAGCCCGTGAAGCAATCCTAGAATCAGACCTGTTCACTCAGGCTGAAATCGACATGCTTCTTCCAATCTGTCAGGAAGGCAGCTCGGATTCATCTAACTTTGACATGGCACTTGAGCTCCTAGTTCTGTCTGGTCGCAGCCTGCCACACGCATTGATGATGATGATTCCTGAAGCATGGCAAGAAAACAAAAACATGGATCCTAAACGTCGCGCGTTCTATCAGTACCATGCGAACATCATGGAACCATGGGATGGCCCGGCTTCCGTATGTTTTACTGATGGTGTTCAAGTTGGTGCGACACTAGACCGTAACGGTTTGCGCCCTTCTCGCTACACAGTGACCAAAGATAACTTCCTAGTGATGGCATCTGAATCTGGTGTTGTGGATATTGAACCAGAGAACGTAGAGTTCCGTGGTCGTCTACAACCGGGTCGTATCTTCGTTGCAGACCTAGAGCAAGGTCGCATCATCTCCGATGAAGAAGTGAAAGACACCATCGCAACGGCACAGCCTTACGAGAAATGGGTAGAAGAAAACCTACTGAGCTTGAAGAAGCTGCCAGATGCGAGCAACCAGTTCAGCCAACCTAAGCCAGAACACCTTCTACACCGCCAACAAGCGTTTGGCGTAAGCACTGAAGAAGTGAACGAAATCATCGTTCCAATGGCGAATGACGCGAAAGAGCCATTATCAGCAATGGGTGCCGACTGGCCTCTTGCGGTTCTATCTCATCAGTCTCAACATCTTTCTAACTACTTCAAGCAGCTGTTCGCACAGGTAACCAACCCACCGATCGACCCGATCCGTGAGCGTATGGTTATGTCGCTGAACACTTACTTGGGTAAAGACCAAAACCTTCTGACTGAAACACCACTTCACTGTCAGAAAGTCGAATTAGAATCGCCGGTTCTGGCGAACTCAGAGCTTGAAAAACTGCGTGCGATCGATAACGAGCACCTACAAGCGAAAACGTTGGATATCGTATTCCAAGCTAGTGAAGATCAAGGCAAACTTGAGCGTGCATTAAAACGTATCTGCCAATACGCAGAAGACGCGGTTATCGATGGTTACTCAATCATCCTACTCACTGACCGCGCAGTGAATTCAAACCACGCGGCGATCCCAGCAATGCTGGCAGTTGGCGCAGTGCACCACCACTTGATCCGTAAAGGTCTACGTGCGAAGTGTGACATCGTGGTTGAAACTGGTGACGCGCGTGAAACGCACCACTTTGCAACGCTACTTGGTTACGGTGCGAATGCGGTTAACCCTTACCTAGTGATTGAAACCATCATTGAACTTCAACGTACGAAGAAGTTGGATCCAGAAGCGAACCCTCGTGATCTGTTCAACAACTACCGTAAAGCGATCAATGGCGGTCTTCTGAAGATCTTCTCGAAGATGGGTATCTCAACGCTACAGTCGTACCATGGTGCGCAAATCTTCGAAGCCTTGGGCATCCATAAATCCGTGGTAGACAAATACTTCACAGGTACAGTTTCTCGTATCCAAGGTCTAACCCTTGATGATATCGCCAAAGAAGTGCTGATCCGTCACCGCATCGGTTACCCACAACGCGAAATCCCAATTCAAATGCTGGATGTTGGTGGTGTTTACCAATGGAAACAGCGTGGTGAGAAGCACCTATTCAACCCAGAAACCATTTCTCTACTGCAAGAGTCTACGCGCAACAAGAACTACGATCAGTTCAAGCAGTACGCGACAGCCGTAGATAAACAAGGTGACAACGCAGTAACTCTGCGTAGCCAGCTAGAATTCATTAAGAACCCAGCAGGTTCTATCTCTATCGACGAAGTCGAACCAATTGAAAGCATCGTGAAACGCTTCGCGACGGGCGCTATGTCATTCGGTTCTATTTCTTACGAAGCACACTCCACACTGGCAGTTGCGATGAACCGTCTTGGCGCGAAATCGAACTCTGGTGAAGGTGGTGAAGACCCAATGCGTTTCGAGCGCAAAGAGAACGGCGATTGGGAACGCTCTGCAATCAAGCAGGTGGCTTCAGGTCGTTTCGGCGTAACCTCTTACTACCTAACTAACGCTGAAGAGCTACAAATCAAAATGGCTCAAGGTGCGAAGCCAGGTGAAGGTGGTCAGCTACCAGGCGATAAAGTAGATGACTGGATCGGTGCAACGCGTCACTCGACTCCGGGCGTTGGCCTTATCTCTCCACCACCACACCACGATATCTACTCAATCGAAGATTTGGCTCAGCTTATCTACGACTTGAAGAACGCGAACCGCGCAGGCCGTGTAAACGTGAAGCTGGTATCAGAAGCAGGCGTAGGTACGATCGCTTCTGGTGTCGCGAAAGCGAAAGCGGACGTTGTACTAATCGCAGGTTTCGACGGCGGTACAGGTGCATCCCCAATGTCTTCAATCCGCCATACAGGTCTTCCTTGGGAACTTGGCTTGGCAGAAACGCACCAAACGCTACTGAAGAACGGTCTACGTAACCGTATCGTGGTTCAAGCGGATGGTCAGATGAAGACACCTCGCGACCTTGCAGTGGCAACACTACTTGGTGCAGAAGAATGGGGCGTAGCAACCGCAGCATTAGTGGTTGAAGGTTGTATCATGATGCGTAAGTGTCATAAGAACACTTGTCCTGTTGGTATCGCGACTCAGAACAAGACGCTTCGCGAGCGCTTTGATGGTCGCGTTGAAGACGTCGTAACCTTCTTCCAATACATGGCACAAGGTCTACGTGAAATCATGGCTGAACTTGGCTTCCGCACTATCGATGAAATGGTCGGTCAAGGTCAGAAGCTGAAGATTCGCCAAGACATTTCTCACTGGAAATACAAGAACCTAGATCTGTCTCCTGTTCTCCACGTTGAGCAACCACGTGAAGCTGATGGTGTATTCAACCAAGCTCAGCAGAATCACAACCTAGAAGAAGTGCTAGACCGTAAGCTGATTAAAGCGGCAATTCCTTCACTAGAGAAAGGCGAAGCGGTGAATGCCGAGTTCCCTATCGTTAACACGGACCGCTCTGCAGGTACCATGCTGTCGAACGAAATCTCGAAAGTGTACAAAGATGCAGGTCTACCTAAGCCAATGAACGTGAAGTTCAAAGGTTCTGCGGGTCAGTCATTCGGTGCATTCCTAGCTAAGGGCGTGAAGTTCGAAGTGGAAGGCGACGCGAACGACTACTGGGGTAAAGGCTTATCTGGCGGTACCTTAGTACTTTATCCAGATGCGAAATCAAGCATTGTCGCGGAAGACAACATCGTGGTTGGTAACGTGTGTTTCTACGGTGCAACTTCGGGTGAGTCTTTCATTCGCGGTATGGCTGGTGAACGTTTCTGTGTTCGTAACTCAGGTGCGAAAGTAGTAGTAGAAGGCGTCGGTGACCACGGTTGTGAATACATGACTGGCGGTGCAGCAATTATCCTTGGTTCAACAGGTCGTAACTTTGCCGCTGGTATGAGTGGCGGCGTGGCTTACGTATGGGATAAATCAGGTGACTTTGAGTCAAAACTGAACCCAGAGCTAGTAGACCTAGACCCAATCGAGCAAGAAGACAGAGATCTATTACTCGACATGCTAACTAAGCATGTTCAATTCACAGGAAGTGAAGTCGCTCAGTCTTTCCTAGACAACTTTGAAGCAAGCCTAGCCTCTATGGTTAAGGTAATGCCGCGTGACTACAAAGCGGTTCTTCAAAAGCGTAAAGCTGAAGCACAGTCTCAAGGAAACGAAACTCAAGTGGAGGCCGTATAATGGGTAAGCCTACTGGATTTTTAGAGCATGGTCGTGAACTACCACAGAAGATCGACCCAGCTGAACGCATCAAGAACAACAAAGAGTTCGTTCTGAACGAGGAGTTTGGTGACAAGATCAATACTCAGGCTTCTCGTTGTATGGATTGTGGTGTGCCGTTTTGTCATAACGGCTGCCCTATCGGTAACATCATCCCAGAGTTTAACGATGCGGTTTATCGTGATAGCTGGGAAGAAGCATGGAACATTCTAAGCTCAACCAATAACTTCCCAGAGTTTACTGGTCGTGTTTGCCCTGCTCCATGTGAAAGTGCTTGTGTTCTTGGTATCAACCAAGACCCAATCACTATCTGTAATATCGAAAAAACTATCGTAGAAACGGCGTATCGTGAAGGGTACGCCAAACCAAAAACGCCACGTTCTCGCACTGGTAAAACGGTGGCGATCATTGGCTCTGGACCTGCTGGTCTTGCGGCTGCTGAGCAGCTAAACAGCGCAGGCCATACCGTGACAGTATTCGAGCGAGACGAGAAAGTGGGCGGTCTGCTACGTTTTGGTATCCCAGACTTTAAACTGCGCATGGAAGTCATTGATCGCAAGATCAATCTAATGGCAGAAGCTGGCATTGAGTTTAAAGTAAACCAACACGTCGGTGTTGATGTAAATGCTCAACAATTGCGTCAAGAGTTCGATGTGGTTCTACTAACCGGTGGCTCAACGGTTCCACGTGATTTGCCCGTTCCGGGTCGTGAACTAAAAGGCGTTCACTTCGCGATGGAGTTCCTAGGTCAAAACAACCGTCGCGCCAATAACATGGACCTGAAAACGGAAGAAATTCACGCTGCGGGTAAACATGTTGTGGTTATCGGTGGTGGTGATACGGGTTCAGACTGTGTGGGAACATCAAACCGTCACGGCGCAGCAAGTGTAACTCAAGTGGAAATCATGCCGATTCCACCAGAAAAGCGTCCTGCTAATATGCCTTGGCCTCAATATCCAATGATCCTGCGTACTTCGACATCTCATGAGGAAGGTGTCGATCGTCACTGGAACATCCTCACCAAAGAGTTCATCGGCAATGACAAAGGTGAAGTTACTGGTCTTCGTTTGGCTGATATCGTTTGGCAAGATGCGAAACCAGGCGAGCGCCCAAGCTTCAAAGAAGTAGAAGGCAGCGAGCGTGTGATTCCATGTGATATGGCATTTCTAGCGATGGGCTTCCTACACCCTGAACCAACAGGCGTACTTGCTCAACTGGATATCGCACTAGACGATCGCGGTAACGTAGCAACTCAAGATTTTGCTACTAACCAAGAAGGCGTATTTGCTGCTGGTGATATGCGAACAGGCCAATCTTTGGTGGTTCGTTGTATCAATGAAGGCCGCGAATGTGCCCGTGCTATCGATGATTATCTAATGGGTGGCACAAACCTAGAAGCAAAAGCAGATTCACTGATGCTTTCTGCTTAACGAAGCAGTCATGCTTCTCTCTTTCAATTGCCTAATAGCCATCAGCAATATCGATGGCTATCGGTGAAGAAAGAAAACAATTCCTTCCAATCTTTCTATTTTGACCAGCATTTTATGCTGGTCTTTTTTATCTCCCACAGAATCAAATGTTACTTTTTTGTAACAATCAATTTTCTATCTATTTGAAATTATTAAACTATTTTAGCTTATTAAATGGTAAATCGTATATTCACGTGATGATCCACTAATAACTTGACCTTTTTTACAATAAGCTATAGCTTGTGAAGTTGATGAAAATAAAACACTCAAAAAATGTTAAATATTTCACAACTTTTACTGAATAATTATACATAAAGCTATAAAGATGACGCATAGTTAGTCATCGATATCAACGTAAGCAGTGTTGATATATCTGTCGGGATGACGGATAAGCAAAGGGAGAATTGCAATGGCTCTTTATGATCCAAGTCTTGAGAAAGACAACTGTGGATTTGGCTTGATCGCGCATATGGAAGGCGAACAAAGCCACAAGCTGGTACGTACAGCAATTTCTGCACTTGACCGCATGACTCACCGTGGTGGTATCGCCGCCGATGGTAAAACTGGTGATGGTTGTGGTCTTCTATTACAAAAGCCCGATTCCTATTTACGTCTTATTGCCGAAGAAAATGGTTTCAACCTTGGCAAGCAATACGCCGTAGGGATGATTTTCTTCAACCAAGATCCAGTCAAAGCTCAACTCGCTAAAGACATCGTCAACAAAGAACTGGCGCAAGAGACGCTAACTGTGGCTGGTTGGCGTGAAGTACCAACTAATTCAGAAGTACTCGGTCCAATTGCGGCCAACTCGCTTCCAAATATTCAGCAAGTCTTTGTCTCTGCACCGGCAGGTTGGCGCGAACGCGACATTGAACGTCGTCTCTACATCGCACGCCGTCGCATCGAGAAACAAATCACCGAAGATCCGGATTTCTACATCTGTAGCTTATCGACTCAAGTTTTGGTGTACAAAGGCCTATGCATGCCTGCGGACTTACCGCGCTTTTATCTTGATCTTGCCGATCTACGTATGGAATCTGCTATCTGTCTGTTCCACCAGCGTTTTTCTACCAACACTCAACCGCGTTGGCCATTAGCTCAACCGTTCCGCTACCTTGCTCATAATGGTGAGATCAATACCATTGAAGGTAACCGACAATGGGCACGCGCTCGTGCTTATAAGTTCTCGTCACCACTGCTGCCTGACCTACAAACTGCAGCACCGTTTGTGAACGAGACAGGCTCAGACTCGTCTAGCTTAGATAATATGCTAGATCTCTTTTTAGCTGGCGGCATGGATATCTTCCGTGCCATGCGTATGCTCGTACCGCCAGCATGGCAAAACCACCCGGATATGGATCCGGATTTGCGTGCGTTTTACGATTTCAACTCCAAACACATGGAACCATGGGATGGCCCAGCAGGTATCGTACTGTCCGATGGTCGTTATGCTGCTTGTAACCTAGACCGAAACGGTCTACGTCCTGCGCGTTATGTAATTACCAAAGACAAGCTGATCACTCTGGCATCTGAGGTAGGGATTTGGAATTACGCCCCAGATGAAGTTGCCAAAAAAGGTCGTGTAGGTCCGGGGGAATTGCTCGTCATCGACACTCGTAAAGGTAAGCTTTGGCAGTCTAGCGAGATCGATAATGACCTGAAATCTCGTCACCCTTATCGCGAATGGATGGAGAACAACGTTCGCAAACTAACACCGTTCTCTCAGCTGCCTGAAGATCAAGTAGGTGAGCGCAGCTTTGATGAAGACTTGCTTAAGACTTATCAAAAGCAGTTTGCCATGAGCAATGAAGAAGTCGATCAAGTATTGCGTGTCCTCGGTGATATGGGGCAAGAAGCCGTCGGTTCGATGGGTGATGACACCCCGATGGCGGTTCTTTCTTCGAAAGAGCGCTTGGTGACTGATTACTTCCGTCAGAAGTTCGCGCAGGTCACCAACCCACCAATCGATCCGCTGCGTGAGAAACACGTCATGTCGCTGGCGACTAGCATCGGCCAGGAGATGAACGTCTTCTGTGAAACCGATGGCCACGCGTATCGTGTAACCTTTGATTCTCCAGTACTGCTCTATTCAGACATGCAGCAACTACTAGAGCTGAGTGACGATCATTACCGTAATACCATTCTCGATATCAACTACGACCCACAACAAAAAGATCTTAAACAAGCCATTAATGCTCTGTGTGAGCAAGCAGAGCAAGTCGTTCGTGAAGGCACGGTTTTAGTGGTGCTTTCGGACAGAGCCTTGGTCAAAGGTAAGTTGCCAATTCCGGCAGCAATGGCAGTCGGCGCCGTTCAAACTCGTCTGATTGACGCGAACTTGCGTTGCGATGCCAACATTGTTGTCGAAACCGCAACAGCCCGTGATCCACACCAATTTGCCGTCTTGCTTGGTTTTGGTGCCACTGCGGTTTACCCATACCTTGCTTATGAAGCGTTGGGTAAACTGATTGATGATAAAGCGCTAGAGAAAGACTACCGCGATGTGATGCAAAACTACCAATACGGCATCAACAAAGGCCTGTACAAGATCATGTCGAAAATGGGGATCTCAACCATCGCCTCTTACCGCTGCTCACAACTATTTGAAGCAGTTGGCTTGAGCCAAGATGTGGTCGATCTGTGTTTTAAAGGCGTCACAACTCGAATTGAAGGCGCGAATTTTGACGACTTCCAGCAAGATCTTACAAACTTATCTCGTAAAGCATGGGCTAAACGCAAATCGATTGATCATGGCGGCTTGTTAAAGTACGTCCATGGCGGTGAGTATCATGCTTACAACCCGGATGTTGTCGGCACGCTGCAACAGGCCGTTAAATCTGGCGAAAGTAACGACTATCAGAGCTTTGCTAAGCAGGTAAACCAACGCCCTGTTGCCATGCTGCGTGACTTAATGTCGCTGAAAAAATCAGACTCACCGCTGCCACTTGAGCAAATAGAACCACGCACTGAACTGTTCAAACGCTTTGACTCAGCGGCAATGTCCATTGGCGCACTTAGCCCAGAAGCGCATGAAGCACTTGCAACGGCGATGAACCGTCTTGGTGGTTACTCTAACTCGGGTGAAGGCGGTGAAGATCCTCGCCGTTTCGGTACTGAGCGTAACTCACGTATCAAACAGATTGCTTCTGGCCGATTTGGTGTAACGCCGCATTACCTGACTAATGCGGATGTACTGCAAATCAAGGTGGCACAAGGTGCGAAACCGGGTGAAGGTGGACAGCTACCAGGACACAAAGTCACCGCAGAAATCGCAAAACTGCGTTATTCGGTACAAGGCGTGACTCTGATCTCCCCTCCTCCGCATCACGATATCTATTCGATTGAAGATTTGGCCCAGCTGATCTTCGACCTTAAACAAGTCAACCCGAATGCGCTGGTTTCGGTAAAACTCGTCTCCGAGCCAGGTGTCGGCACCATCGCAACGGGTGTAGCCAAGGCTTACGCTGATCTTATTACCATTTCGGGTTACGACGGTGGTACCGCAGCAAGCCCATTAACTTCGGTAAAATACGCTGGTAGCCCTTGGGAGTTGGGGTTGGCAGAGACACAACAAGCTCTGGTTGCTAATGGTCTGCGTCATAAGATCCGCCTACAGGTAGACGGTGGTCTAAAGACTGGTTTAGACGTAGTTAAAGCCGCAATTTTAGGTGCAGAAAGCTTCGGTTTTGGTACTGCGCCAATGGTCGCTATGGGTTGTAAGTTCCTACGAATTTGTCACCTCAACAACTGTGCAACTGGGGTTGCGACTCAAGACGAGACACTGCGTAAAGAATACTTCAAAGGTCTACCAGAAATGGTGATGAATTACTTCATCGGCCTGGCAGACGAAGTGCGCGGATTACTCGCCGAACTTGGCGTTGAAAAGCTGACGGACTTGATTGGTCGTACCGATTTACTTGAGGCAGTAGAGGGATTTACAGCGAAACAGACCAAGCTGGATCTATCCAATATTCTAGAAGCTCCAGTATCACCTGAGGGCCATCCGCTATTTTGGACAGAGCCAAACAAACCGTTTGATAAAGCTGAGCTCAACCAAAAGATCGTTGATGATGCCATGCATGCGGTCGAAAACAGTCAATCGGCAAGTTTCTTCTACAATGTCATCAACACTGATCGTTCTGTTGGTGCACGCTTATCTGGCGAAATAGCAAAACGCTATGGCAACCAAGGGTTGGCGGCTTCCCCTATCAAAATCTATCTTGACGGCACCGCAGGCCAGTCCTTTGGTGTTTGGAACGCAGGTGGTGTAGAGCTTTACCTCACGGGCGATGCGAACGACTACGTGGGCAAAGGCATGGCGGGTGGTAAAGTGGTTATCAAACCTCACCTTGGCACTGCATTTAAGTGTAATGAAGCAACCATCATTGGTAACACCTGTCTGTACGGCGCGACCGGCGGTAAACTATTTGCAGCCGGTAAAGCAGGTGAGCGTTTCGGCGTACGAAACTCAGGTACGATAGCCGTCATTGAAGGTGCTGGCGATAACGCTTGTGAGTACATGACTGGCGGTATTGTTGCCATTCTTGGTGCGACAGGTGTGAACTTTGGCGCGGGTATGACTGGAGGCTTTGCCTATGTTCTGGATGAGAACCAAAGCTTTGAAGGTCGAGTTAATACTGAGTCTGTCGAAGCCATCTCATTGTCCGATCTTTACATCCACCAAGAACATTTGCGTGGCCTAATTGCGGAACACCTTGAAGAAACAGGGTCGAGTCATGCAGAAAATATTTTGGCGAACTTTGATGAATGGATTCCAAAGTTCTATTTGGTGAAACCACAAGCGGCAGATCTTCGCACGCTACTTGGTCACCAGAGCCGCAGTGCCGCAGAGCTGCGTGTTCAAGCACAGTAATCATGGAGGATGTTTGAATCATGAGCCAGAACGTTTATCAATTTATCGATGTGCAGCGTGTAGATCCTGCGAAAAAGCCTATCAAAGTTCGTAAGATCGAGTTCGTTGAAATCTATGAACCGTTCACTAAACAACAGGCGACTGCACAAGCGGATCGCTGCTTAGATTGTGGCAACCCATATTGTGAATGGAAATGCCCAGTCCACAACTACATCCCTCAATGGTTAAAACTTGCCAATGAAGGTCGTATTCTTGAAGCGGTTGAACTATCGCATCAAACCAACAGCCTACCGGAAGTATGTGGGCGCGTTTGTCCTCAAGACCGCCTATGTGAAGGTTCATGCACGCTTAATGATGACTTTGGTGCCGTCACCATCGGTAACATAGAAAAGTACATTACCGACAAAGCGTTTGAAATGGGCTGGAAGCCAGATATGTCCAAGGTGGAGTGGACCGATAAAAAGGTCGCAATCATTGGAGCTGGCCCAGCTGGCTTGGCTGCCGCGGATATCCTAGTGCGCAATGGCGTTAAGCCAGTCGTGTTTGACCGCTACCCTGAAATTGGAGGCCTTCTGACCTTCGGCATTCCTTCATTCAAGCTTGAAAAAGGCGTGATGGAAAACCGCCGCCGTGTGTTCACTGAAATGGGCGTCGAGTTCCGCATGAACATGGAAGTAGGCAAAGATGTCCAAATGCAAGAGCTACTTGATGAATACGATGCTGTTTTCTTGGGCGTTGGCACCTATAAATACATGCGTGCAGGTCTAGATAATGAAGATGCGCCGGGTGTGTATGACGCGCTGCCATTTTTAGTTTCGAACACCTACAAAGTCATGGGTCTTGAGAGTAACCAACCCTTTATCGATATGGCAGGAAAGAAAGTCGTCGTACTGGGTGGTGGTGATACCGCAATGGACTGCGTTCGTACCTCAATTCGCCAAGGAGCCTCCAACGTAGTTTGTGCTTATCGTCGTGATGAGGCCAACATGCCAGGCTCTCGTCGCGAGGTAAAAAACGCAAAGGAAGAAGGCGTGAAGTTCATGTTCAACCTTCAGCCTTTGGGAGTGGAAGTGGATGCGTCAGGCAAAGTCTCGGGGGTCAAAGTGGTGAAAACCGCACTTGGTGAACCTGATGAAGCGGGTCGCCGACGTCCAGAGCCCGTTGAAGGCAGCGAGCACGTTCTACCAGCAGACGTTGTTATCATGGCGTTTGGTTTCCAGCCGCACAAAATGGACTGGTTAGCACCGTTTGATGTCGATTTGGATCAATGGGGTCGTATCAAAGCCCCTGCGAAGCAAGAGTTCCAGTTCCAGACCAGCAACGAAAAGATCTTCGCGGGTGGCGATGCGGTACGAGGTTCTGATCTTGTCGTAACCGCAATTGATGAAGGACGAAAAGCGGCAGAAGGCATTCTCGATTACCTCGAAGTTTAATCACTGTTAACGTCTCAAAAGGGATCCTACTATTGGATCCTTTTTTCTTTTATTACATATAATTAAATTCCTATGATAAGGGATAAAACCAATGAAAAAAGCCGCTCTCCTTTCCATTACTTTGCTCGGCTTAACCGCTTGTAGCCAAGGAGTCAAAACCATGACGGATCGTTCTCAATCACCTTGTGGTGACAAACCAAACTGCGTCTCCACCCAAGACACGCGAGAAAAATACAACCTAACGCCATTCATCTTAGTGGATTCAGCGAACATCGACGCTATTGAGCAAGTTGCGCTTGAACTGCCAGGCGCGAAAACCGCGGTGAAAGAAAGCAACTACCTTCGTATCGAGTGCACATCTAAAATCATGCGCTTCGTGGATGACCTCGAACTAAAAATAGCAGGAGACCAACTGATTGTGCGCTCGGAGTCTCGTGTGGGCTACTCTGACTTTGGCGTAAACAGAAAGCGCGCCGATCAATTACGAGAAAAGCTCACTCAAGCTAAGCTCATCAAATAGAAAACTGCCAACGGGGAGTGCTATACTCTCGGCCAACTAAAATATTTACCCAAAGAGAGTGTTATGAAAGTTGGTATCATCGGTGCGATGGAACAAGAAGTGACCATCCTGAAGCAAGCAATTACAAACTGCAAAACTGTAAATAAAGCAGGTTGTACGTTTTTCTCTGGTCAAATTAACGATGTTGAAGTCGTCGTACTACAATCGGGCATCGGTAAAGTTGCAGCGGCAGTGGGCACGACAATCCTTCTTGATGAATACCAACCAGACGTTGTGATTAACACAGGCTCTGCTGGCGGTTTCGATTCAAGCTTAAACCTTGGCGATGTAGTTATCTCTACAGAAGTTCGTCATCACGATGCAGACGTAACCGCTTTTGGTTATGAGATTGGCCAAATGGCCGGTCAACCAGCTGCATTCAAAGCGGATGACAAGCTAATGGACTTAGCCGAAAAAGCCCTAGCACAAATGGAAAACACTCATGCGGTTCGCGGCCTAATTTGTACTGGCGATGCGTTTGTTTGTACTGCTGAGCGTCAAGAGTTTATTCGTAAACACTTCCCGTCAGTTATCGCTGTAGAAATGGAAGCATCTGCTATCGCTCAAACTTGTCATCAATTCAACACACCGTTTGTTGTTGTGCGTGCAATCTCTGATGTCGCTGATAAAGAATCACCAATGAGCTTTGATGAGTTCCTACCTCTAGCAGCAAAAAGCTCTTCCGAAATGGTATTCAAAATGCTGGAACTCATTAAGTAAACGACTCATTCATGGAAGAAGTTTTTCAGTCATTTTATACCAACGGTGCGCTCCTCATTATGTGGGGTGCACTGATCTTGCACCTTTTAGTGCCAATCCCCCATTCAGCGCACCCCATCACTTTATGGCGAAAGCTAGCAGAGCAGCTAGCTAACAAAGTGAACAATAATCACAATTACTCACAGAGTGTAATCTCAGGCAGTCTTGCACTAGGCTTGATGCTGTTTCCTTGCTTGATATTACTGATTGCAGTAAAGCCATTTGTTTGGCAAATCCCTTTATATGAACTGGTTCTATTGATCATTGCGCTAGACTGGCGCAACAGCGAAACGTTAACGAAACAGCTCGTCACAAGTATCTCTTCGGAAGACAAAGCTCAGTGTCGAGCATTACTGAGACCATATCTTAATCGCGATACTGGTAGCCTCTCGATTGTTGGCATAGGTAAAGCTGGCTCAGAAACCCTGATTATGGGATACAGCCGCAACGTGATCGGCGTGCTATTTTGGTACGCACTAACAGGTGGTATTGGTGCGTTAATGTATCGACTCACAACAGAATTAGCGCGAGTGTGGTCCCCTAGCCGACGCCAATATTTGCCCTTTGGTAAACCTGTGATTCAACTGGTTGCTACTCTGGATATTATTCCACTTCGTCTCTTTGCCATACTTTTAGCTGCCGGAAAGAATACAAGTAATGTGCTCTCTGGAATACAACAGCAAGCGAAGTCTTGGCCCTTACCAGGACCTAGCTGGGTGTTATGTACTATCGGACACAAACTACAACTGTCTTTATGCGGCCCTGCTATCTATCAAGGTGTGCGTGCAGAGCGCGCAAAAATCGGTGGGCGCATTGCGCCATCGGCTATTCACCTTTCACAAATACATACGCTGCTCGTTTGGCGCGTCCTGGCTTGGATCGCAATCCAAAGTTTGCTTTTAGGAATAATTTATCAAGGATTATGATGAATAAATTATGCTTCGCATTAACGCTGTTTGTTTCGACAGCGACCTTCGCTCAACCCGCTCAACGCATTATAAGTTTAGCTCCACATGCCACCGAAATTGCCTTTGCAGCAGGGCTAGGAGAGCAGCTTGTTGCTGTCAGCGAAATGAGCGATTATCCAGAACAGGCAAAGCAGCTAGAAAGAGTCTCAAATTATCAAGGAATTAAATTAGAGCGCATTATTGCTCTTCAGCCGGACTTAGTGATTGCTTGGCCAGCCGGAAACCCCGCTAAAGAGTTGGAGAAAATTAAACAGTTCGGTATTCCTATCTATTACTCCACTACAGGTTCATTAGAAGATATCGCCAATAATATTGAGCAACTCAGCCAATACAGCGAAACTCCACAAGTAGGAAAAAAGGCCGCTGAAGATTTTAGAACGCAGCTGAGTACACTAAAAGAACAGTACAACACGAACGAGAAAGTTAGTTACTTTTATCAGTTGAGTGAAAAGCCTATCATCACTGTCGCTGGAAAGAACTGGCCAAGTGAAGTCTTTACTTTTTGCGGTGGTGAGAACATTTTCGCCGCATCCAGCGCGCCTTATCCTCAAGTTAGCATCGAGCAAGTCATTACTCGCCAGCCAGAGGTTATTTTTACTTCTCGTCACGCAATGAGTAACGATGGTATGTGGGCTGAGTGGAGTAATGAGCTTCTTGCTCTTAAAAACAAACACATCTGGTCCCTAAATTCTGATTGGATTAACCGTCCGACACCACGCACATTGAACGCGATCAAGGAAGTGTGTGAGCACTTTAAAAGCGTTCGTCAAAAACGCTAACGATTTCGTGGCAAATACCGTACAATTTCCGCCCATTTTTTCTCACACTATTTAAAGGTACTAAGTAACATGGACTCCATGCTGCTTTATATGATCGATTTGTTCGGTACCGCTGTTTTCGCTATCTCTGGCGTATTACTGGCGGGCCGTTTAAAAATGGATCCATTCGGCGTTATCGTGCTCGGCAGTGTGACTGCTATAGGTGGCGGAACAATCCGAGACATGGCGCTTGGTGCCACTCCCGTATTTTGGATAACAGATACGACTTACTTATGGGTGATATTTGTTACGTGTCTACTAACCATGCTTGTTATTCGAAGACCCAAGCGACTCTCATGGTGGGTATTACCCGTTTGTGATGCCATCGGTCTCGCTGTATTTGTGGGAATAGGAGTAGAAAAGGCACTCGCCTACAATGCATCTGGGATGGTCGCGGTGATAATGGGGGTTATTACTGGCTGTGGCGGTGGCATTATACGAGACGTGCTGGCTCGCGAAGTTCCTATGGTATTAAGAAGTGAAGTCTATGCTACGGCATGTATTATTGGCGGCATCTTCCATACGATGGCGGTAAACATGGGTTATGACCACTCAACGGCTTTACTCGCTGGTGTAATCTCAACGCTCATTATACGTCTCGGTGCGATTCGTTGGCATCTATCCCTGCCAACTTTCGCCATTAACCGTTAAACACCAACAACATCACTCATCATGGAGTCGACCAAGTGTCGGCTCCTCTCATTTATGCTCATTTGATTCGCCAATTCTTGGGCAATTCGCTAAATTATCTCAACCATTCCTAACTTTCATTAATCATTATGTTGCTTGAAGGTATTGAAACGTTACTTGTCCTCAGTAAAGAAAAAACCATGAGCCGCACGGGCAGTCAACTCTATATTAGTCAATCTGCCGTGAGTAAACGTATTTCAAATCTAGAGAAGAAGTTAGGAAAAAAATTAATAGAGCCAAATGGTCGGCACATAAAGCTGACCTCCGATGGCCTTGCGCTCATCAACACGATCGAGCCAACGTTCAATGAGTTAAGAGGTCAGATCTATGATCAACAACAAATAGAAGATACTTCTTTGATCAAGATAGACTGCTCTGAAACCTTAGTCGCTGGATACCTCAGCATGATCATGGCAGAACACTTTGCCCATGATCAGTACATACGAATATCGACCAATCATACGCCACGCATTATTGAGAATGTGAAATCAGGCAAAGCAACATTGGGATTTTGCGCTGGCTATCTACCACCTCATCATGGATTAATGAGCCTTCACCTCGCCGATGAACCTTTCTCAATTGTCAGTCGACATTCACTTTCACAACTACCTAAAGCTATTTTGACCAATGACCTAACTAACCCTGCCAACACATATCAACAAGCTATTTTATCCAAACACGGAATCGAACCTTTGATGGAAATGGATTCGTATACTGCGGCAGCACAACTGGCTTTGGGAGGTATGGCTCCCGCTTTAATCCCTAAATCTATCCTAACGACACTTAATATCACATCTAAGTTCTGCTATGACTTTGAAGAGCTAGATCAGTTAGTTCGACCAATACATATCTGCTTACGTCACAGCACATATCGTAGCGAACGAGTTAAAGCACTGACAGAATCCATTGCTGATGTTGTTGCCAAAGAAGTTTCGTTGCCATAAGCATCGACATCACTATAACTAGAGGACGAATCCATTTTTGTCCTTTACTTACCACGACCTTCGCTCCTAACTGAGCACCAAGAAAACCGCCAACAGCCATGGTTAAGCCAAGCTTCCACACGGGCAACCCAGCGAAGATAAAAAAGAGTAGTGCCGCAATGTTTGACGTGAAATTGAGAATTTTGGTTCTAGCAGTGGCTTCGACCAAAGAAAAGTGACCTAGTGCAACAAAACAAACAGTAAAAATAGATCCAGTCCCAGGGCCAAAAAAGCCATCATAGAAACCGATTCCGCCACCAATGCATAGCGCAAACATCGCTTCAGATAACTTTGGTTCTCCATCGATTTTTCGCGTACTTGGCGCGAGTAAAAAATAGAGGGAAATGGCTATCAAAAGAACAGGGATCAAACTGGTGAGTACGCTAGCATCAATAAACTGAACAGCCTCGGCACCGATCGCTGCACCAATAAAAGTACAGAGTATCGCGAAACGCATTTCCTTTAGGCTGACAATACCGTTACGCACGAAATACCAGCTAGCAGAGAAACTGCCAAACGAACTTTGTAACTTATTGGTTGCTAGAGCTTGAGTCGGACTTAACCCCGCAGCCAAAAGCGCAGGGAGTGTAATGAGCCCTCCCCCACCAGCCATCGCATCAATAAAGCCTGCGGCAGTCGCAACCAAAAATAAGGCCAACAAAATCTCAACCGTGATTTCCACTACACTTCCTTTTTGAAGAGGTATCAAAGAGGAAGAAACGGTAGCACTTATTCACAAAACTACCAATGGAAAGTCAAGACACCAATCTATTCCTAATTTTCATCAATCAATGAATCTAGAAAATGATACATTAAAAATATCAATTACATCAAAATATAGAGCCTCACCTCAAGAGTATTTCATTTTTTTGATGGCCAAGAAAAACACTGGCTTAATCTGATAAATTCAACCTTATCAAGAGTGAAAATAATGGATGCTTTAAGGACTCGCCCCTCAATAAAAGAGCAACAGCTACGCTCTCGTATAGAACAAACCGTAAATCTAAAACAGCTCTTCAAAGTCATAGACTCTAGACCTGAAACTTCGGGGGCAGGGGTTATTTATATAGCAGGTGATTCAACAGTAATCTCTCTTCGAAAGTTCAACTCCAGTTGTCGCGTCAACCCTATCAGCATTATTTTAAAAGAGCCGACATCTCCTATGTCCGCCGATAGCTACGCCAAAGAACTTAAGTCTTCGAATAGAGAGTCTAAGTTAGCTTCTGAACTTATTGGAGCAGGCTTAAGCTGTGCTTCAGCAGCTTTAGGTTGGATGGTTGTTATTGGTAGTGTTGGTGCGATTCCAATTTCGGGAGGCACGAGTGCTGCCGTTACTTATTTGGGATACAGTGCGGCGGCTGCCTCTACAGTCCAATGTATGGTCGGCATAGGCAGGAGTGGAGCTGAGGGTTTTGCTCCTGATAAGCTAGATGAACTGGACTCGCAAGCTTGGTATCAAAATACGTCTAAAGCCCTCGATTACATATCTCTGGTAGGTGTTGGGGCATCAGGCACAGCCACAATAAAAGCCATAAGTAATCTACAGAAGAGCTCAGGAAAAAGCTTAAGTGAAGTTTTGAAGGGCTTAAATCGACACGAAAGAGCAAGGCTCACTAAAGAAATTTCGAAACAAAACATCCCAAACTTATCTTCAAAAGCCTATAAACAACTAGTACGTTCAGGAAGCGTAAAACGAAGGTTCTCTTCACAAGACATCAGCAATGCCATCCAACTTCAACTAAAAGATGCCATTGGTGCAACTATCAGTTTCGTGGGTAGTGCAACCTCCGGCAACGTCGGTGCTATTGCAGTGGGTGTATACGAGGAGTTTTCCATTGAATGGTAGAGAAAAAGAAGTCTTCGTTCTGTCCGCTAAAAGCATCGCTACAGCTTTAAGTGCAATAATACTGCTAACAATGGGGGGAGGATTAAATATTTTCTTTCTGGATCAACTAACCGACATTTCAAACACTTACGGTCCATTCTACTTGTGGGTAGTAATGATGGGTATTGGTGCACTTTTGGTAACGATTCCATTTGGGATGATCATTATTCATGGTTTAAAGTTTCTAAATCCAATCAATATTTTCAATGCCACGATACAAATTTTCATTGCGATATGTTTTGGGGTTTCAGAAGCGAAATTAGGAGACCTATTCTGGTTGATAGCCCTTGCTCTCCCCATTATTGCTCTTTATTTGATGAATACTCCTTCCTACAAATGCTTCATAACCTTTTACTATGAACTAGCTCAGAGTCGTAGAGAGCATCGAAGGCGAATGAAACATATCAACAAGTAGAACAAGTTGCTTAATAAAACAAAAAAGCCCGCTCAAATGAGCGGGCAATGAGGTTGTCATGTAAGCCCTGATTAATGAGCTTACTGATTTTTATCTGTTACGCGTCTAGACTCGCTTTCACTTTAGCGTGTAACTCTTGAACCGAAGTTACTGACGCTTTTGCGTCTGCAGTATGAGACATACATGTTGCGAACGCTGCATTCAGTGTCGTTGTGTAGTTCACTTTTTCTGCCAGTGCACCACGTCGTAGAACTTTCGAATCTTCAATCGCTTGACGACCAGCAGCCGTGTTTACGATGTAGGTGTATTCGTTGTTCTTGATGCGGTCAAGAATGTGTGGACGACCTTCGTGTACTTTGTTTACCAAACGTGGGTTAATACCCGCTTCGCCCAGAATTACAGCAGTACCGTGTGTCGCATCCAACTGGTAACCCAGTTTCACTAACTTAGAAGCTAGGTCAACAACACGCTCTTTATCACCTTCACGTACAGACAGTAGCGCACGACCACCTTCAGGATAAACCGCACCACAACCTAGCTCTGCTTTCGCGTAAGCTTCTGCGAACGTTGCACCCACACCCATTACTTCACCTGTTGAGCGCATTTCAGGGCCCAATAGAGGGTCAACACCAGGGAATTTGTTGAACGGCAGAACCACTTCTTTCACTGAGTAGTAAGGAGGGATAATCTCTTTAGTAAAGCCTTGTGACTCTAGAGATTGACCCGCCATTACACGTGCAGCGATTTTCGCTAGAGGAGCGCCTGTCGCTTTCGATACGAATGGTACCGTACGAGCAGCACGAGGGTTCACTTCAATTAGATAAACGTCGTTGTCTTTCACAGCAAACTGCGTGTTCATCAAACCGCGTACACCGAGTTCGAATGCTAACTTCTCAACTTGCTCACGCATCTTGTCTTGAATTTCCTGACTTAGCGTGTATGCAGGCAGTGAACATGCAGAGTCACCAGAGTGAACACCCGCTTGTTCGATGTGCTCCATGATACCACCGATAACGACGCGTTCACCGTCACAGATAGCATCAATATCAACTTCGGTTGCATCATCCAAGAAACGGTCTAGCAGAACTGGAGACTCGTTCGATACGCTTACTGCTTCGTTGAAGTAGCGACGCAGGTCTTGCTCGTCGTATACGATTTCCATCGCACGACCACCGAGTACATAAGATGGACGAACAACTAATGGGAAGCCAATTTCTTTCGATTTCTCAACCGCTTGCTCCATCGTTGTTACTGTCGCGTTTTCTGGCTGAAGTAGACCTAAACGGTCAACAGCGGCTTGGAAGCGTTCGCGGTCTTCCGCACGGTCGATAGCATCTGGGCTAGTACCAATGATTGGCACACCAGCCGCTTCTAGAGCACGAGCCAGTTTAAGTGGCGTTTGACCACCGTACTGAACAATCACACCTTTTGGTTTTTCAACGCGAGCGATAGACAGTACATCTTCCAGAGTTACTGGCTCGAAGTACAGACGATCAGACGTATCGTAGTCAGTAGATACCGTTTCTGGGTTACAGTTAACCATAATGGTTTCGTAACCGTCTTCACGCAGCGCAAGTGATGCATGAACACAACAGTAATCGAATTCGATACCTTGGCCGATACGGTTTGGACCGCCACCAAGAACCATGATCTTATCTTTGTCTGTTGGGTTTGCTTCACATTCTTCATCGTAAGATGAGTACATGTAAGCCGTGTCAGAAGAAAACTCTGCTGCACATGTATCCACACGTTTGTAAACCGGATGAATATCAAACTGCTCACGAGCACGGCGAATTTCACTTTCAGCGACACCAAGCAATTTAGACAAGCGAGCATCAGAGAAGCCTTTGCGTTTCATCTGACGAAGCACTTCTTTGGTCAAACCTGCGTAGCCGCCCGCCTTGACTTGTTCTTCGAGTTTTACAATTTCTTCGATTTGAACCAGGAACCAGCGGTCGATTTGAGTCAAGTTGAACACACCGTCGACTGACATACCCGCTCGGAATGCATCGGCGATGTACCAGATACGCTCTGCACCTGCTTCTTTAAGTTCGTGACGAATCTTAGTCAGTGCATCTGGCGCTTCCAGATCGACCATCTCATCAAAACCAGTTGCGCCAACTTCTAGGCCACGCAGTGCTTTGTGAAGAGATTCTTGTTGGTTACGACCAATCGCCATTACCTCACCAACCGATTTCATCTGAGTTGTCAGACGATCGTTTGCACCAGCAAATTTCTCGAAGTTAAAGCGAGGGATCTTAGTTACGACGTAGTCGATAGTTGGTTCAAATGACGCAGGTGTTGCACCACCTGTGATGTCGTTTTGTAGTTCGTCTAGCGTAAAGCCAACAGCCAGTTTCGCGGCAATTTTCGCAATTGGGAAGCCTGTTGCTTTTGATGCTAGCGCAGAAGAGCGAGATACACGCGGGTTCATCTCGATGATGACCATACGACCATCTTTCGGGTTGATACCAAACTGTACGTTTGAACCACCTGTTTCAACACCGATTTCACGCAGAACAGCTAGCGATGCATTACGCATAAGCTGGTATTCTTTGTCAGTCAGTGTTTGTGCTGGAGCAACCGTGATTGAGTCACCCGTATGGATGCCCATTGGGTCAAAGTTCTCGATTGAACATACGATGATACAGTTGTCCGCTTTGTCACGAACGACTTCCATTTCGTACTCTTTCCAACCGATGAGTGACTCATCGATAAGAAGTTCGTTGGTCGGAGATAAGTCCAGACCACGACGACAGATTTCTTCGAACTCTTCTTTGTTGTACGCGATACCACCACCAGTGCCACCCATGGTGAACGATGGACGGATGATACAAGGGAAGCCAACCATATCTAAAACTTTGTAAGCTTCTTCCATGCTCTTCGCTGTATCTGCGCGAGGACACTCAAGGCCGATAGACTTCATCGCTTTATCAAAACGAGAACGGTCTTCCGCTTTGTCGATTGCATCAGCCGTTGCACCAATCATCTCTACGCCAAACTCTGCGAGAACGCCGTGCTTCTCTAAATCTAACGCACAGTTAAGTGCTGTCTGACCACCCATAGTTGGCAGAACTGCATCAGGACGTTCTTTCTCGATGATCTTGCGTACAACTTCCCACTGAATCGGCTCGATGTAAGTCGCATCTGCCATCTCTGGGTCAGTCATAATCGTTGCTGGATTAGAGTTAACTAGGATAACTCGGTAGCCTTCTTCGCGAAGAGCTTTACACGCTTGTGCGCCAGAGTAGTCAAACTCACATGCCTGACCGATAACAATCGGACCAGCACCAAGAATTAGAATACTTTGAATGTCAGTACGTTTTGGCATTATCTACTACTCCGAATTAAGCGCTGTGTTTTTTGATTAGTTCGATAAAGTGGTCAAATAGCGGTGCCGCGTCATGTGGACCAGGGCTCGCTTCTGGGTGACCTTGGAAGCTAAATGCTGGCTTGTCTGTGCGGTGGATACCTTGCAAAGAGCCATCAAATAGCGATACGTGAGTAGCACGTAAGTTTTCCGGTAATGTTGCTTCATCTGCCGCAAAGCCGTGGTTTTGCGAGGTAATCATCACAACGTTACGCTCTAAATCTTTTACTGGGTGGTTTGCACCGTGGTGACCAAACTTCATTTTCACCGTTTGCGCACCTGATGCTAGCGCCAGAATTTGGTGACCTAGACAAATACCAAAAATTGGCAGGCCTTTTTCTAGGAACACTTTGGTTGCTTCAATCGCGTAAGTACATGGTTCTGGGTCACCAGGGCCGTTTGATAAGAATACGCCATCTGGATTTAGTGCCAGAACTTCTTCCGCTGACGTTTCTGCAGGTACAACCGTTAAGCGGCAGCCACGGTCAACCAACATTCGTAAGATGTTGCGTTTTGCGCCGAAGTCGTAAGCGACAACGTGGTATGGCAGCTCGCTGTCATCTTTCGCCTCTGGAAGTCCACCTTCAAGCGTCCACGAACCTTGCTTCCATTGATACGCTTCTTTTGTTGTAACTTCTTTCGCAAGGTCCATTCCTTTTAAGCCTGGGAATTCTTTTGCTTTCGCTAGTGCCAAAGCTTCGTCGAGGTTGTTGCCCGCAACAATACAGCCGTTTTGAGCACCTTTTTCACGCAGGATACGAGTGAGCTTACGAGTATCGATATCAGCGATGCCAACGATATTTTGAGACTTAAGATAATCAGAGAGGGATTGTTCGTTACGGAAGTTAGAAGCGATTAGAGGAAGATCGCGAATCACAAGGCCTTGTGCATGAATGGAAGAGGATTCTTCATCTTCGGAAGTGGTTCCGGTATTGCCAATGTGAGGATAAGTGAGAGTGACGATTTGCTGAGAATAGGAAGGATCAGTGAGGATTTCTTGATACCCCGTCATCGAGGTATTAAAAACGACTTCACCAACGGAAAGACCATCTGCCCCTATGGACACTCCGCGGAACACTGTCCCATCTTCTAGGACCAACAGTGCTAATTTACCCAAGACAACCTCCAGAATAAAAATGCAAAAAAAATAAATCAAACTGCAAACATGCCTTCCTTTACCTATAAAATCTACATAAATAGGTATTTCAGACAAATTGGCGGTATTCTAAAGTTGGACTCGAAACCTGTCAACCTACAATCAAAAATAAATGATTAATTTCTAGCGAGTAAGGTCATTTTGAATCAGTAAGGCCCAAAAAGATAACTTTTACATGCTATTACATAGAGAGGCATAGAGGTTTAATGAATTTTACAAATTTGAACTTTTTAGAGATCACAAAAAAGTATGAATTTTTCACGCAAACGTTCACTCGACAAAAAAGACATTAGTTTTTAGATATCAAAACCCAAAACACCCACAAAACAACCAAAACAACGACAAAAGTAAGCACCAAAATACTTTCTGTTAGAATCATTTCATTTACAAATAATTCTATAGATATAAAAAAGCCGGCTACCGCCGGCGAATAATTATGTATTTAGAGTTCATTCAATCCCAAAACATCTGTCATGGTATAAAAGCCCGCTGGTTTGGCACTCAACCAAACAGCGGCCTTGACGGCGCCATTAGCAAACGTCATACGATCGGTCGCTTTGTGCGTTATCTCCACTCGTTCCCCGATATCAGCAAACATGGCTGTGTGCTCACCGACGATATCGCCAGCGCGAATTGTAGCAAAGCCGATCTCATCTTTAGTACGTTCACCTGTGATACCTTCTCGCGCATAGACAGCTACATCATTCAGCTTGTTGCCCATCGCACCAGCAATGGCTTCGCCCATCCCGATAGCGGTACCAGAAGGAGCATCAACTTTATGACGATGATGTGCTTCGACAATCTCAACATCACAGTAGTCGCCCATCACTTTGGCTGCTTTCTCAAGAAGCTTAAATACTAGGTTCACACCAACAGAGTAGTTAGGAGCCATGACAACAGGCACTTGCTTAGCGGCTTCGTCAATTAGTTCACGCTCTGCATCACTGAAACCAGTCGTCCCAATCACAATACTCTTTCCATGCTTCTTACACAGTTCAAGATTCGCCAACGTACTTACTGGGGCAGTAAAATCGATGATTACATCAAAATTATCGACGTCTTTAGCAAGATCATCCGTTAAGAACACATCGAATTTGCCTTCACCACAAAGTTCACCGATATCGACACCGACAAGTGAGGACTCAGGTCGTTCTGATCCCGCGCTCACTGTCGCCTCTGGGTTAAGGTGTGAAGCTTTAACCAAATTACGGCCCATTCGGCCTGCTGCTCCTGCGATTGCAATACGAACCATTGCGCTTTCTCTCCTTCTCTGGATAACGAGGTTTGCTCTCGTTCTCTCGTTTCGCTTAATCTGTTTAAACTAACAACATACCGTGGTTACCACAAGCAAGTTCATCAGGCTTAAGCGAACTCTTTTACGACACGCTCCAAGATAGGCACGTTCGCTTCAGGAAAGGCATAGTTACCCAATTCTCTTATCTCAACCCAGCGACCTTCTTGACCTTCTCGGCCGTAAGGCTCATTACTGAACTTAGATACCGTAATAAAATCAAACTTAAGTGATTTGTCTGGATAGTCATATTCCAAATGCTCGAAAAGGGCTTGCTCAGTAACTTCAATTCCTACTTCTTCTTCAAGTTCTCTTGCTAGAGCATGTTCAATACTTTCTCCTGACTCGACTTTCCCGCCGGGAAACTCCCAAAACCCGCCTTTATGCTTGTCGTCTGGACGCTTTGTAATAAAAATTTTTGATTTGTCTTGGTTAAAAATAATAGCCGCGACTATGTGAATTCTTTTCATAGGGGTTCCTAACTCTCAAGCCGTTACACTTCAACGGTCTTTGCATCTCTAAAACTATCCGATGCTATCAAAACTTATGAAATTCGACAGCCACAGAATTTGCTTAAAAAAAGAGCCGCCTAGGCGACTCTTTAAAAAATTATCTGACTAATACGTTAGTCGATCTTGCCGTGGCACTGTTTATACTTCTTACCACTACCACAAGGGCAAGGCTCATTGCGACCTACTTTACGTTCATCACGTACCATTGGCTGACTTGAACCTTCTTCAGATTCTTCACCTTCAGAAAGAGGGTTTTGTGCTGCTGCGTGTTGCGCTTGAGCACGACGAGCGGCCTCTTCAGCTTGCGCACGACGTTGCTCTTCCATACGTTCAACTTCTTCTTGTTGCTGAACTCGAACGCGAGATAGAACAGTAATCACATCAGTTTTCAGCGCTTCTAGTAGACCTTCAAACAGTTCAAACGATTCACGCTTGTATTCCTGTTTCGGGTTCTTCTGCGCATAGCCGCGTAAGTGAATACCCTGACGCAAGTGATCCATTGCTGCCAAGTGCTCTTTCCAAAGCGTATCCAACGTTTGAAGCATAACCGATTTCTCGAAGTTACGAAGCACTTGCGCACCCACCACTTCCTCTTTCTCTTTGTACACTTCAACGGCTAGATTGATGATCTTCTCGCGTAGCGCCTCTTCGTAAAGCTTATCGTCTTCTTCAAGCCATTGCTTCACTGGCGCATCAAGATCGAAGTCTGCTTTCAAGCGCTCTTGCAGACCTTCAACGTCCCACATATCTTCTAGTGATTGTGGCGGGATGTACTCATCAATAACCGCTGTTAGCACATCTTCACGGTTTTGCTCGATCATACCGCTGATGTCTTCAACGTTCATCAATTCGTCGCGCAGCTCGTAGACAACCTTACGCTGATCGTTCGCCACATCATCGTATTCTAGTAGCTGCTTACGGATATCAAAGTTACGACCTTCCACTTTACGCTGTGCTTTTTCAATTGAGCGAGAAAGCATTTTCGATTCAATTGCTTCACCTTCTTCCATACCACTTTGGATAAGGCTCGCCATACGATCAGAAGTGAAAATACGTAACAAAGAGTCTTCCATAGATAGGTAGAAGCGAGATGAACCTGCATCTCCTTGACGACCAGAACGACCACGTAGCTGGTTATCAATACGGCGAGATTCGTGGCGCTCAGTACCAATGATGTGTAGACCACCAGCATCTAGTACTTGATCATGTACCACTTTCCACTCTGCTTTAATCGCATCGATTTGTTCTTGAGTTGGGTTCTCCAAAGCTTCCACTTTTGATTGCCAACTACCGCCAAGCACAATATCCGTACCACGACCGGCCATGTTGGTCGCGATAGTTACCGCACCAGGCATACCCGCTTCAGCAACAATTTCCGCTTCCTTTTCATGGAATTTCGCATTCAATACGTTGTGTTTGATCTTCGCTTTCTTCAATGCGTTAGAAAGAAGTTCTGATTTTTCAATCGATACTGTACCAACCAATGTTGGCTGACCTTTCGCAACGCGCTCTTTGATATCTTCAATGATTGCAGCAAACTTCTCAGCTTCGGTACGGTACACCACATCCGGCATATCGTTACGAATCATTGGTTTGTTGGTTGGGATAACCACCGTTTCCAAGCCATAAATAGATTGGAACTCAAACGCTTCAGTATCCGCAGTACCTGTCATACCAGACAGTTTTTCGTATAAGCGGAAGTAGTTCTGGAAGGTAATCGAAGCCAAAGTTTGGTTTTCGTTTTGAATCTTAACGCCTTCTTTCGCTTCTACTGCTTGGTGAAGACCTTCAGACCAACGACGACCTGGCATTGTACGACCAGTATGTTCATCAACAATTACTACTTCACCTTCGTCAGTAACGATGTAATCAACGTTGCGCTCAAACAACACATGAGCACGCAAAGCGGCATTCACGTGATGTAACATGCTGATGTTAGTCGGAGAGTAAAGTGTGTCACCCTCTTCCATAAGACCATTTTTCACCAACAGTTCTTCAACGTACTCTTGGCCCGTTTCTGTGAGGTATACTTGCTTTGATTTCTCATCAACAGTGTAGTGACCATCACCACGATATTCTTCAGAGTCTTCTTTGTCTTGCTTTTTAAGATGCGGGATCAAAAGGTTGATTCGGGTGTATAGCTCAGAGCTATCTTCAGCAGGACCAGAAATGATTAAAGGGGTACGAGCTTCATCAATTAGGATTGAGTCCACCTCATCGACAACTGCAAAGAAGCGTTCACGTTGTACGCGATCTTCGCTACGGAAAGCCATATTGTCACGAAGGTAGTCAAAACCAAATTCATTGTTGGTTCCGTATAGAATGTCAGCTTGGTACGCTTCTTTTTTCTCTTGAGGAGGCATGTTTGGCACGTTTACGCCAACAGTCATACCTAAAAATTCAAATAGAGGGCGGTTTGTCTCTGCATCACGTTTAGCTAGATAATCGTTCACTGTTACAATATGAACGCCTTTACCAGCTAGGGCATTTAGGTAAGCAGGAAGCGTTGCCGTCAGCGTTTTACCTTCACCCGTACGCATTTCAGCGATTTGACCCGCATTTAGAACCATACCACCGATAAGCTGGACGTCGAAGTGGCGCATACCGTAGACACGCTTAGATGCTTCACGAACCGTAGCAAAAGCTTCTGGAAGTAGTTTATCAAGAGTTTCACCCTTCTCTAGGCGCTCACGGAATTCAACCGTCTTTGCTTTTAGCTCTTCGTCACTTAGAGCCTCGAATGTTGGCTCATAGTTATTAATTTCTTTTACAATTTTTCTAAGGCGGCGCAGTGTTCGGTCGTTGCGACTGCCAATCACTTTTGTCAGTAGCTTAGTTATCATTTTTCGTGAATCTCTCTTTATTCAGACCGTTCCCGATCTACTCATAATGCCTTCAGTCTCTGCCAGTTTGGAACTAAGAATACTGAGATAAATCATTTATCAAAGATATTGAGTTCAAACATCCATATTTCAAGGCTAAGTTTTGAAACAATGTGGCTTAGTGTAAGGATTTTTAATCGATACAACCATAAATAGACGTATTTGTTTGAAGCACTCTGAAGTTTTTACTTAAAGTGGTGACTGATTAGCCGATATTGCATACCGCAATATGTGTAATCCATCCAGAGCAAACTTTGCTTTTTACCTTGCTACATTGTAAAACTGAAGCTAAAGACGTTAATGTAAACTATACCTTGATAGAAAGCTGCTCTAGAATAGCTATATCTCAACAAAATTAGATTTTACCTATGCGTGATCACCGTCCAACCTCGACTGAAGATGTTATTGCTGAGTCACAGTTCAAGCAGATTCAAGAACATGCTGGAGAAATCTTACAGCTTAACCAAGCTTTGCAAGAGGTCTTACCCACGGGGACGGCCGATCATTGCCGAGTAGCGAATGTTCGTAACGGCCATCTATTGATCGATGTCTCTAGTGCCGCGATCAAAATGAAGATCGATTACGATCGCCTCATGATCCTAAATAAACTTCGTACTCAAGGCTTTGCCAAGCTGATGAGCGTTGAAGTGAGGATCAATCCTTCACTATATCGAAACCGCTTTCAACAAGACGACAGACCTAAGCGTCCACCACTAACCGAATCTGCAGCAAAGTCATTAATGACGATTGCCGACATGGCGCCACCGAAAATTCAAGAGCGTTTAAAACGATTAGCCGATATGGCAGAAAAGGAAGATCGTAAGTGAACGTTATTTCAATATGCTGAAAGCTTGAATGTTATTGATAAATCCAGGATTAAAGCCAAATAGCAAAAAACCAGGCATAAGCCTGGTTTTTTATTAATTCTAATGCCAAGTATTTACGCAAGCACCATATTTGGTTCTGCGAATGCTACTGGTGAGCCGACTTCTTCTTCGAATGTAGTCCACTCCCACGCTTCCTGATCTGCAAGAACAGCACGTAACAGTTGGTTATTTAAACCGTGGCCAGATTTAAAGGCACGGAATTCACCAATGATTGGGTGGCCACACATGTAAAGGTCACCAATCGCATCCAACACTTTGTGAGTCACAAACTCATTTTCAAAGCGTAGACCTTCTTCATTAAGAATACGGTAATCATCCAAAACGATAGCATTGTCAAAACTACCACCCAAAACTAGGTTTTGAGATTGTAGATATTCGATATCACGCATAAAGCCAAACGTACGTGCTCGAGAAATCTCACGAACAAAGCCTTTTGACGAGAAATCAAACAGCAAACGTTGCTCGTCTGATTCAATCGCTGGGTGATTAAACTCAATTTCGAAGTCCATACGGAAGCCGTTAAATGGTACAAATTCTGCCCATTTATCACCATCTTCAAAACGAACTGGCTTTTTGATGCGGATGAAGCGTTTTGGCGCATTTTGCGTTTCGATACCTGCTTGTTGTAGCAAGTATACAAATGGGCTTGCACTACCATCCATGATCGGAATTTCAGGTGCGTCTACTTCGACAACAATGTTATCGATGCCCATACCAGCAAGTGCCGCATTCAAGTGCTCAACAGTTGAAATACGCACACCTTCATCGTTTACCAATGCAGTACAAAGCATGGTGTCACGAACCGAAGCTGGATCAGCTGGAAAATCTACAGGTGGATTTACATCTGTACGACGGTAAATGATACCTGTATTTGCAGCAGCCGGGCGCAGAGTAAGTGTGACTTTACGACCAGAGTGGAGACCCACACCAGTTGTTTTCACTATTTCTTTCAGAGTACGTTGTCTGATCATCTGCTTGCCTCTCAAAAATTTGCTACAAAACACGGCCGTCTGTAACGTCGACCGTGAATGCTACCATAATTTTGAGCCATGTCAAATTTATGGGTTAAAGATTAATCAGCCTGACGACGCAAAAATGCCGGTATATCTAAATAACCACTTTCCTTTTCTTGCTTTGGAGCCGCAGAACTTTGGCTCGACGAAGCTGGAGAAGAAGGAGCAGTGTTTGTCGGCTGAGGAGTTACCTGTGGCTTCTCTTGCACTTGATTATTTTGCAAGGTCTGTGCCGGTTTTTCTTCAGCTTGCGTTGCCGCTGCTTGTTGCTGTGGTTGAGCTTGCGGCGTCGGTGCCACTTTAGCTTTACCACCCGCAACTAGCGTGATATCTGGCTTTTTCTCATTACCAATACCTGTCGCTACAACTGTTACGCGGATTTCGTCAGTCATATCAGGGTCTAGAGAAGTACCGATAACAACAGTCGCATTGTCAGAAGCGAATGCCTTCACTGTATTACCAACCGTCTCAAACTCGTCAAGACGCATATCCAGACCAGCAGTAATATTGACAAGAACACCACGAGCGCCCGCTAGATCGATGTCTTCCAGAAGTGGGCTAGAAATTGCCATTTCAGCCGCTTCTTCAGCACGGTCTTCACCTTTGGCGATGCCGCTACCCATCATTGCGTGACCCATTTCAGACATTACAGTTCTTACGTCCGCAAAGTCGACGTTGATCATGCCAGGGCGAGTAATTAGCTCAGCAATACCTTGAACGGCATTCTTAAGAACATCGTTAGCGCTTGCAAAAGCTTCTAGTAGTGTTACACCACGACCAAGTACTTTAAGTAGCTTTTCGTTTGGAATCGTGATCAAAGAGTCAACATGCTTAGAGAGCTCATCGATACCTTGCTCAGCAAATGCCAAACGCTTTTTACCTTCAAAACTAAACGGTTTAGTTACTACCGCTACTGTTAGAATGCCAAGCTCTTTAGCCACTTCAGCAATAACAGGCGCTGCACCAGTACCGGTACCGCCACCCATACCAGCTGCGATAAACACCATATCGGCGCCAGTCAGGGAATCTTTAATTCGATCTCTGTCTTCGAGAGCTGCGTCACGGCCAACCTGTGGATTAGCACCTGCACCCAGACCTTTAGTGATATCACCACCGATCTGAATTACATTGCCAACGCTTGTCTTACGAAGTGCTTGCGCATCAGTGTTGACGCTGATGAATTCCACACCTTCGATGGATTCACGCACCATGTGTTCAACGGCGTTACCACCGCCGCCACCAACCCCAACGACCTTGATTACTGCATCGTCAGACATTTCCATCATCGGTTCAAACATGTGTTGTCTCCGTTTATCCTGCAACTCAGGTTAAAACTCTTTTTGTATCCAGTTACGCAATTTATCGAAAAAGCCAGTTACAGATGAGCGTTTAGGTTCATTATAATCGCTATCGTCGCTAGACTGCATGTCTCTTGCGTAATGAAGTAATCCAACTGCCGTAGAATGGTACGGCTCTTTTACATAGTCAGTTAATCCGCTGACTTCGAGCGGTTTGCCGACCCTTACTTGATTGCGGAATACGCGTTCCGCACATTCTACCACTCCGTCCATTTGCGCAGCACCGCCGGTGAGTACAACTCCCGCAGCCAGATGGTGCTTGATACCCTCTTCGCGCAATTTTGCTTGTACAGAGTCGATAGTTTGGTTAACCAGTCCCATAAGCTCAGAGTAGCGTGGCTCAATCACTTCTGACAACGTTTGACGTTGCAGGCTACGTGATGGTCGTCCACCTACGCTTGGTACATTAACCGTGTCATCCTTACTGACCAGTTCACTCAAAGCACAGCCATATTTGACTTTTATTTCTTCAGCATCGCTCACTGGCGTGCCAAAAGCAAAAGCAATATCACTGGTTACAGCATTTCCTGCGTACGAAAATACTTCTGTGTGACGTAACGCACCGCCAGTCCAGATGGCCACATCCATCGTGCCGGCGCCAATATCAACCACACAAACTCCAAGCTCTCTTTCATCCTCGGTGATTACTGCATTACTAGCAGCAAGCCCAGAAAATACGAGTTGTTCTACTTTAAGGCCGCAGCGTTCTACCGCCTTAATAATGTTGCGTGCCATGTCATTATGGCATGAGATAAGGTGGACACTCACTTCCATTCTTACCCCAGATAAACCAAGCGGATTTTTGATTCCTTCTTGGTAATCAATGGTGAACTCTTGCGGGATCACATGAAGAATTCGCTGTTCATCACCGATTTTAATCGATTTTGCGGTATGGATAGCGCGATCCATGTCTTCTTGAGACACCTCTTCATCAGAAATCGTGCCCATACCTTTTTCAATTCGGCTTGCGATATGCTTACCAGACAACGAAATGAAGACTCGGCTGATCTGGCACTCTGCCATTAATTCAGCTTGATCAATTGCACGTTGTACTGATTTTACAACCGACTCCAAATCATTCACGCCACCTTTATCCATGCCGCGTGAGGGGCTACTACCTGCGCCAATAATATTAATTTGACCGTCTGGTAAAACCTCACCCACTAGAGCCGATACGGTTGCAGTGCCTATATCAAGACCAACAATAATGTTGTCATCAGCGGCCTTAGTCATCTGTACTCTCTTCTAACTCTTGTTCAGGAAACCAACCAACTGCGGCTCCTGTATCGTACCTAAGATCGATATAACTGATTCTTTGCGTGTCACTGCCAAGCTTGTTATAGAGCTTAAAAAAGCGCTCTATACGCTCAAGAAGAGACTCTTTTCCGAGCTCTAATCGAATACCGTTATCAAGGATGATTTGCCAAGCTCGTCGCTCGTTTAATACCAGAGACGATATCGCTAAACCCAATTGCTGAAACTTAGGACTCAAATCACGGTAAGTCTGTAAGACTTCCGGTCCGCTATCTTTGGGTCCGTACAGCTTCACTTTTTCTTCTTGCAACAGAGCAACATCTCCATCAAAAACGAACCCGTTTTTATCTAACAGTTCGTTGCCATTCCAAATGGCTTCTGGTTGATGCTCCGTCAAAAAAACTTTTACTGTATCCGGCCACTGCTTTCGGATTGCGGCATGCGCTACCCATGGCAGAGCTTCGACACTTTGCTGTAATACATCAATATCCTGAGACATAAATGTACCGATGTGATCAATTCGACTAAATGCAGCCTGCACATCGTCAGCTTGGACATACTCCAGTTTCCCCTGAAGTACTATTTTGGAGAGAGGTAACCTTTGGTCATCCCACATCCAACTGATCGCCGCGTACAAAACAGAACTAATTAAAGTCACAACCACAACGAAAAATAACGCACCCAAGATTTTTTCTTGGCGACCACGGTTGTTACCCGTGTTTGGTCGCTCGTCATTCAGTGCAATATTCAACAACGTCTTCGTTTCCTGACTTTTGTCGTGTACTTTTTACCCATATAATTACGCAGAGGTAAAAGTCTTGACTTTAACCTTGGGATTATACTGAGCTCTTGTAAACTATCAAACACTGATAGCAATAAATCACAATGATATTGACGCAAAATCGAGATCTGAGTCTTTATCTGTCCTTCGCATCAACAATATGTGTCAGCCAAGCATCTTGTTTATATTCAATTTAAGACCTGCCAGCTGTTTCGCCACTTTACCAATATCACCCGCACCTTGCGTTAAGATTAGGTCGCCGTCTTGTATAACGTTAGCTAAAACTGAAGGTAATTGCTCGATTTCTGGAACAAAAATCGGATCTACCTTGCCTCGGCTGCGAATTGTGCGACATAAAGCGCGCCCATCAGCACCTGCAATCTGCTTTTCACCCGCTGCGTAAACATCCAGCATGATCAATACATCCACCTGTTCAAGCACATTCGCGAAATCATCGTATAAATCACGAGTACGGCTATAACGATGCGGTTGGAAAATCATCACCAAACGCTTGTCTTGCCAACCACTGCGTGCTGCATTAATGGTTACATCCACTTCTGTTGGATGATGGCCGTAATCATCAACAAGCATTGCATGGCCGTTGCCAGTATCAAACTCGCCAAGGTGATCAAAACGTCTTCCCGTACCTTGCGTACCAGCCATTGCCTTTAGGATCGCATCGTCTTCAATGTCATCTTCAGTAGCAACCGCAATCGCAGCAGACGCATTCAATGCATTGTGACGACCTGGAATATTCAGCGTGATATCTAAGTTAGCTCGCCCTTTACGTACTACCGTAAATTTGCCTTGCTGCCCCTCTTGACGATAATCTTCAATACGTACGTCGGCATCTTCAGAAAAACCGTAAGTTATCACTTGACGACTAATACGTGGGATTAACTCTCGAACCACAGGATCATCAATGCAAACAATTGCTTGGCCGTAAAACGGTAGATTATGAAGGAAATCGATGAAGGTTTGCTTTAAGGTTTCAAAGTCACCACCATAGGTATCCATATGATCGGCTTCGATATTGGTAACAATGCTCACCATTGGTTGCAAGTGCAGGAATGACGCGTCACTTTCATCTGCCTCTGCAATTAGAATACGACTCGAGCCTAGACGCGCATTTGTACCTGCGCTTTTCACCAAACCGCCATTCACAAACGTTGGATCAAGACCGGCTTCAGAATAGATTTGAGTGACAAGAGCGGTCGTCGTGGTTTTACCGTGTGTACCCGCAACGGCAATACCGTGACGGAATCGCATCAATTCAGCCAACATCTCTGCGCGGCGTACAATAGGGATGCGTAATTCACGTGCCGCCATCACTTCTGGGTTTTCTTCGTTGATCGCCGTTGACACAACAACCACACTTGCTTTTTCTACATTACTGGCTTGATGACCAATAAATACCGTCGCACCTTTTGATACCAAACGCTCTGTCACAGCGTTCTCTGATAGATCAGAACCTGTGATTTGGTAGCCTTCGTTCAACAGCACTTCTGCAATGCCGCTCATGCCCGCACCACCAATACCGATGAAGTGGATGGATTTCACGCGGCGCATCTCTGGCACCATTGCGCGAATCTGAGCTAAGTCTTGTGTATGTTGGATTGTCATCAATTCTATTCTCAATAATTCGGTTAACGCTTTTCGGTCAAAGCGACAATGGCTTGTGCGACAACTCGGTCAGCATTCAATTTTGCAGCGCCACGCGCTTGCTCAGCCATTGTAAGTAAAGCTTGGCGATCCAATTGTTGGATCTGCTGAGTCAGAGACTCAACGGTTAAATCTGGTTGTTCAATCATTTTCGCCGCGCCGCAATCCACCAAGTGGTCTGCATTAAGTGCTTGCTGGCGGTCTTTGTGCATGAATGGAACAAAAATAGCGCCTACACCTGCCGCCGAGACTTCAGATACGGTTAACGCTCCAGAGCGACAAACTAAAAGGTCAGCCCATGCGTAAGCTTCTGCAACGTCATCAATGAATTCCATTACTTCTGCATTTACCACACCATTAGCTTGGTATGCTGCATTCACTTCTTCGGCGGCACCTTTACCCGCTTGATGACGAATACAGTAATCTTCGCCCAATTTCGACATCACTTCTGGCAGAGTTTGGTTAAGAATACGTGCGCCTTGGCTGCCACCCATCACCAAAATGCGAATTGGACCTTGGCGCTCTTGCATGCGCTCAGTTGGCGCTGCTAATTGAGTCACGTCTTCACGAACTGGGTTCCCAACCACTTCGGCATTTGGAAAAGCGCCTGGGAAAGCCTGAAAAACCTTCTTAGCGATTTTCGATAACCATTGGTTCGTTAAACCTGCTACTGCATTTTGTTCATGCAGAACAACAGGAATACCACTCATCCAAGCGGCAATACCACCCGGGCCGCTAACATAACCGCCCATACCAAGCACTGCGTCTGGCTGCCAGCGTTTCATGTGAGCACGAGCCTGCATGATGGCATTGATAATTTGAAATGGTGCTGCAAGAAGACGTTTAACGCCTTGACCTCGTAACCCTTTCACTTTGATAAAGTCGATTTCAATGCCATGTTTTGGCACCAAATCCGCTTCCATTCGATCCGCCGTACCTAACCAACGGATCTCCCAACCTTGCTCTTGAAGCTGTTTTGCTACCGCCAAACCTGGGAATACGTGACCGCCAGTACCACCAGCCATCACCATCAAACGTTTATTTTGTTTCATTAGCTTGTTGTTCTGATTGTTGTTGCTCGCGTTTCAAGCGGCATTCGTAATCGATACGCAGTAATATGGACACTGCGACGGACATAATTATTAGACTAGAACCACCATAACTGATGAGTGGAAGTGTTAAACCTTTTGTTGGAACAATACCGGCGGCAGCTCCAACATTAACCAAGGTTTGAAACGCAAACCAAATACCAATTCCGAAAGCCAGATAACCTCCGAACATTTCGCCTTCTTCAAATGCACGCTTGCCGATGTAAACCGCTTTTAGCACCAAGCTAAAAATCAGCATTAAGACCAGCACTACGCCTACGAAACCAAGCTCTTCAGCAAGTACGGCAAACACAAAGTCGGTATGCGCTTCCGGTAGATATTCCAGTTTTTGAATTGAATTACCGAGACCTTGTCCGAACCATTCACCACGACCAAACGCCATCAAAGACTGAGTCAACTGATAGCCACTACCAAACGGGTCTTCCCACGGGTCAAGGAAGGAGGTTACACGTCGCATACGGTATGGCTCGACGAGAATCAAACCAACGACAGCACCGATACCTGCCACCATCAAGGCGAGAAACTGGGTTAGCTTTGCACCTGCGATAAAAAGCATGCCAAACAGCGTGACCAGCATCACGACGACCGTCCCCAAGTCTGGCTGACCAAGTAGTAATACTGCGAAGAAGGCAAACACCATGATTGGCTTCATAAAGCCACCAAAGAAGGTTTGTCGTACTTCGTCTTGCTTTCGAACTAAGTAACCAGACATGAAGATAAACAGCGATAGCTTCGCGACTTCCGCTGGCTGAAGGTTAAACAGCCCAAGGGGAATCCAACGAGACGCACCATTAACCGACTTACCCGCCAAGAGCACGATGATCAACAGTGCGAAAGAAGCCCAAAGTAAGTAATGGCTCTTCTTAAACCACTCTTGCAAAGGCACTTGCAAAATAACAGCGGAGGTCCCTAAAGCCAGCACGAGAAACGTCGCATGACGAAACATAAAGTGGAACGGCTGTTCCGTTAATCGAGAGCTGATTGGAAATGATGCAGAGGTTACCATGACCAAACCAGTCAACATCAAACCCAGTGCAATCCACACTAACTGACGATCAAACATCGCCTCTGGGGCTGGATGCTTGAGCCAATTGCCAATACTGCGTTTAACGTTACCTAAACCCACGAAGTGTGTAACCTTTAATTATGCATATTTCTGAGCAAGAGCAGCGAAAGCATCACCTCTTGCCATAAAGTTGTCGAATTGATCAAAGCTAGCACATGCAGGAGACAGCATCACCATATCACCTGGTTTTAACTGCGAAGATACTTGTTGAATCACATCTTCCATAGTGTCGAAACGTATTGCAGATTCATGCAGTGGCATAAATTCATCGCCATCAGCGCCAAAGCAACACAGTTGCAAGTTAAGCGTCGCGAAGATCGGTTTTAATGGCGAGAAGTCAGCACCTTTGCCAACACCACCAACGAGTAAGTAGAGCTTGCCTGTCGATTCCAAACCAGATAGCGCAGCCATAGTGCTAGCAATATTAGTTGCTTTAGAGTCATTCACCCATTTGACGCCTTGATTATCCGCAACCACCTGGCATCGGTGTGTCAGTCCCGTGTAATTTTTAAGTGCATTCAATGCTTTGTGATAGTTTACGTCCGCAGCTTTTAATAGCGCTAAAGCAACCAGAGCGTTAGATAAGTTGTGCTTACCAACCAACTTAAGCTCATCACTTGCGACAACTCGTTGACCGTGATCGAGCAACCAAGTACGGTTGCCATCCACCTCGAGACCAAAGTCCTGATTGTCGCTGCCAAATGTCACCAATGGCATCTCTGCGTCTGGGAAGGTTTCTTGATCATCACGGTTCACGACTGCAAGAGCAGCATGGTTAAAAATACGCAACTTAGCTTGTCGATAGTCAGACATGCCTTGATAACGATCCATATGATCTTCAGAAAGATTCAGAAACGCAGCGGCTTTGAGCTTTAAGCTTGACGTCGTTTCTAACTGGAAGCTCGAGAGTTCGAGTACATATAGGTCTGCGTCTTGTTCTAACAAATCCAGAGCAGGCACACCGATGTTACCACCAACGCCAACATCCAAACCTGCAGCGTTAGCCATCACACCTGTGAGGTCGGTTACTGTGCTCTTACCGTTTGAGCCCGTAATCGCAATCACCGGTTTCTGCACCGCCCAAGCGAATAACTCGATATCACCTACTACTGCCGTACCTTTTGCTAATACGGCTTGGATCTCTGGTGTCGCTAGCGCAATACCAGGGTTGGTCACGATAAGATCCGCGTCAGAAAGCCAGTCCGTATTCCAACCACCACTATGCAGTTGAACACTTTCCGGCAAGCGCTCTGCACCTGGAGGGTTTACACGAGTATCAATGACTTTGACCACAAGTTGTGGCTGATTTTTTCTTAGGTGTTTAACGACAGAGAGCCCGGTAATACCGAGCCCTACGACGACAACACTATGTATGTTTTGCCAACGTTCCATATTTGATCACACTGTAAATCTTATTCTTGGAAAGTGCGATTAACGCACTTTCAATGTCGCAAGACCAATCAGAACAAGAACCATAGAAATAATCCAGAAGCGCACGATTACGCGAGGTTCTGGCCAACCTTTCAATTCGTAGTGGTGGTGAATTGGTGCCATACGGAAAATGCGCTGACCACGTAATTTGTAAGAACCTACCTGTAGGATGACTGATAGCGTTTCCATCACAAATACGCCACCCATGATCACCAACACCAACTCTTGACGAACTAGAACAGCAATGGTGCCCAATGCCCCGCCAAGCGCTAGTGAACCTACATCGCCCATGAACACTTGTGCTGGGTAAGTGTTAAACCACAAGAAACCAAGGCCTGCACCTACGATTGCTGTACATACGACAACTAACTCAGAAGCATGTGGTAAGTATGGTATATGAAGGTATTCAGAGAAGTTAACGTTACCGGTCGCCCATGCAATAACCGCGAAGCCTGCTGCAACAAGAACCGTTGGCATGATTGCCAAACCGTCTAGACCATCAGTCAGGTTAACCGCGTTACTTGTACCTACAATGACAAAGTAAGTCAGAATGATATACATCAAACCAAGCTGCGGCATGATGTCTTTAAAGAATGGCACCACTAGCTGAGTTGCTGCTGTGTCTTTACCGTAAGCATACAATGCGAAAGCGACGACAAACGCGATCAACGACTGCCAGAAGTACTTCCAACGCGCAATCAAGCCATCGGTATTTTTGCGTACCACTTTACGATAATCATCAACAAATCCGACCGCACCGTAGCCAAGTAAGACTGTCAGTACCGCCCATACATAAGGGTTGGATAAGTCTGTCCATAGCAAAATCGTGATTGAGATGGCCGCTAAGATCATGATACCGCCCATTGTTGGGGTACCACGCTTACTAAAGTGAGATTCAGGACCTTCGTTACGCACTACCTGACCAATTTGCAGCATTTGCAAACGCTTGATCATGATTGGTCCCATCCATAATGACAGACCTAGAGCGGTTAATACGCTTAGGATTGCTCGAAAAGACAAGTATTCAAACAATCGGAAAAAAGACAGGTATGGCTGTAGCAGCTCGGCAAGCCAAATAATCATTAATAATACTCCTTCAAAGCAGCAGCGACTTCAAACATACGTGCACCGTTCGCTCCTTTCACCAACATCGTATGGTTTTCAGGAACGGCTTGGTCTAGATGCTGCTTGATGTATTCAATCATCTCTTGGTGCGTCTCAAAATGAATGCCTTGGCAAAGATCACTGATCACCTTGGCGTCTGCACCATATGTGAGAACATGTTCAAATTTTTGTGGGGCAGCATGTTCCCCGACTTGACGATGAAGTGCAAGACTTTCCTCGCCCAATTCCGCCATATTACCTAAAATCAGCCAGCGTTGACCTGGGAAAGCGGCCAATAAATCAACTGCCGCTTTCATGGCTGGCACGCTCGCGTTGTAGCTGTCGTCAATCAATTTTATCTTTTCGCTCAGCGCTTCAACCTCGACGCGACCTTTCACTTTGTTCAAATGTTTAAGGCCAGCACGAACCTCTTCTAATGTGGCGCCCATTTGTAACGCAATAATAGAAGCAGCGATCGCATTCGCAACGTTGTGTTGACCTATAATACCCAGAGACAGTTCAATTTCTTGTGAGCTTGCTGCGATATGTAAGTCAAAGCTTGCTTCACCTGCGGCGTTCAATACGATGTTAGAAGCGAAGAAGTCTGCATCAGTATTACTTTGTGAAAAAGTAATGACTTTCTTATCTGCTAACACTTCATCCCACTTGGCTTCACCATTGCTGTCTAGGTTAACAATCGCAATACCACCAGCTGAAAGGCCTTGGTAGATTTCACCTTTGGCTTGTTTCACGCCACCGATAGAACCAAAGCCTTCAAGGTGAGCGGCTGCTACATTGTTCACTAACGCGATATCTGGTTTTACTAACTGAGTCGTGTAAGCAATTTCACCGATATGGTTAGCACCAAGCTCAATCACGGCATAATCATCATCCTGCTGTGAGCGCAATAATGTCAACGGAACACCAATATCATTATTGAAGTTACCCGCCGTGAATAACACTTTGCCTTTCAATTGCAGGATACTCGCAACCATTTCTTTTACGGTCGTTTTACCGCAACTTCCGGTGATGGCAACGGTAGGTGTTTTGCATGCTTGATGCACCCAAGAAGCAAACTCACCCAATGCAAGTTTGGTATCCGACACCACAATTTGCGGCACATTCACATCTAAGCGTTTTTCTACGAGTAAAGCACCGGCACCTGCATCTACCGCTTGTTGGCAAAAGTTGTGCGCATCAAAGCGCTCCCCTACTAACGCCAGAAATAGAGCCCCATGCTCAATCGCTCGTGTATCAGTAGAAACCGCGTCGATAAGTAGATCGTCGCCGAATCGCTCGCCACGAGTGATGTCTGCAATTTGAGATAACGTTACTTTGATCATGAGGTCAATCCTAAAAGTTGCATTGCGGACTCGCGGTCGGAGTAATGAATCGTTTCGCCATTACGAATCTGATAATCTTCATGGCCCTTCCCTGCTAACAAGATAATGTCGTTTGGCGAAGCATTTTCAATGGCATAAGACAGTGCTGTGAAGCGGTCATGCTGAACAACCGCTTCTGCAGGTTTTGACAGCCCAGCTAACATGTCTTTCACAATCTGAACCGGGTCTTCGCTGCGTGGGTTATCGTCAGTCAACACCACTCTGTCGCCTAGACGCTCTGCAATTTCCGCCATCATTGGGCGCTTACCTGCATCGCGATCGCCACCGCAGCCAAAAATAGCCCACAGCTGGCCTTCACAATGAACTCGTAAAGCTTGCAGCGCTTTTTCTAAAGCATCAGGAGTATGGGCATAATCAACCACGACTTTGGCACGATCCTCAGTTTGGAATAACTCCATTCGGCCGAGTACAGGTTGCAGTTGACCTGCGGTTTCGAGTAACGCTTGTTTCTCTTTACCTAAGCTTAATAAGGTCGCAAAAGCGAGCATTAAGTTGGTTGCATTAAACTCACCAATCAATGGCGCGTGCAATTCACCTGAGCCAAATTTACCATCGAACTTAATAGTAATCCCTGACTCCGCGTAACTGACTTCCGTCGCCCAAATTGCGCTTTCAAATTCAGTGTTCGGTTTGAGCGAAACAGCGACCGCATTACTTAACTGCGACGCCCATTGATGACCTACTTCATCATCAACATTGATAATGGCACGTTCACATTGGTGTTGCGTGAACAACCCAAGCTTTGCATTGGCATACTCTTCCATCGTGCCATGGTAATCAAGATGGTCACGACTTAAGTTAGTAAACACGCCCGCCGCAAATGATAATGCTTTGACACGACCTTGCGTCAGGCCATGGGAAGATACTTCTAGCGCGGTGTATGTGGCTTGTTGATTTGCGAGAGAGGAGAGCGTTTTCTGAATTTCAACGGCATTCCCCGTTGTATTCGCAGCTTGTTGCAAGTTATTGAGGAAGCCATTTCCTGTTGTTCCCATTACCGCCGCTTTATGGTCAAGCAGTTCTAGCCATTGCGCTATTAACTGGGTAATGGTGGTTTTGCCGTTGGTGCCGGTGACACCAATCAAATCCATATCAGGGTAAGCATAAAGCTTTCCAGCAATTGCGGATAAACGTTGGTCCAACCTATCAATGTAAATGACGGGAACATCATCAATGATTTCCACCGTACCATGTGTTTTGACATCGCAGGCTTGCGCCAGGGCTGCATTTGCACCTTGCTCAATTGCAGAGGCAATGAATTTACGCCCATCCACAACATGGCCAATCACTGCTACAAACGTGGTTCCAGGTTGAACTCTTCGGCTGTCGAGCTCCAATTCAGAAACAAGAACGGACGATAAGCTAGGGCAATCCACCCAAGGGGAAAGCAGCACGTCCATACTGATGGCTTTAGTCATATTTGTTCTCCGAGCTTTGGCTCAGGTTTTCTTAATTTTGTTTGCTCAGTAAACCACAGGGCTTACTGTTGGAATTTGTTTTCGTCAGGTGCAACATTGAGTATTTGTAGCGCGCCTTTCATGATTTCAGAGAAGACAGGAGACGCTACCGAACCACCATAGTAGTCATCGCCTTGAGGCTCGTTTACGATCACTACTAAAGCAATTCGCGGATCGCTAACCGGAGCAAGCCCAGCCGTGTAGGTGATGTACTCGTCGCTGTACCCACCGGCAGAAGCTTTACGTGATGTACCCGTTTTCGCTCCTACTCGATAACCAGGAACTGCCGCTCTGCGAGCCGAGCCCCCTTTTTGAGTTACGGTTTCCAACATGTCTAATACTTGACGCGCATACTTCGCACTCACCACTTGGCGTGACATGTCATGATCATTGCTTTCGATAATATGAATAGGCTCGTATTTGCCAAGGTTTCCAAGCGTCGCATAAGCATGGGCTAGCTGGATTGGTGTAATTGATAGACCATAACCAAACGCAATCGTGGCGCGCTCAATTGGCGACCAACGAGTTCGTGTAGGAAAAATACCCGTCACTTCCCCAACTAGGTTTAGGCCAGAAAGCTCACCAAAACCCACTGAACTGTACAGCCCAAGAAGCGCCTCTACCGGCATTTGCATTGCTAGCTTCGTCACACCGATATTACTCGACTTTTTAAGGATCGTGGTCAAGCTCGCTTTACCTACGCGAGAGACATCTCTGACTCGACTACCACCTAAACGTAGAACACCATTACCGGTATCTACGATGGTATCTTTATCCGCTATCCCATTTTCTAAGGCGGCTAAAATAACGAAAGGCTTAATGGTCGAACCGGGCTCCATTGAGTCCGTGATCACTCGGTTACGCATTTGATAGCTTTGCCAATCGCTACGATTGTTAGGGTTGTAAGAAGGAGCATTAACCATGGCCAATACGGCGCCCGTTTTTACATCCAACATGACAACAGAACCTGAAGTGGCGCGGTGGTCCGCAACGGCTTGCTTAATCGCACGATACGCAATCGCCTGTAGGCGCTGATCGATGGTTAACTGAAGTGATTTACCTTCTTGCTTGTCTTGCCAAGCAATGTTTTCCACAACACGACCATAACGGTCTTTACGAATAGTTTTCTTACCCGCCGCGCCAGTGAGCCACTCATCGTAGCTACGCTCCACACCTTCTAGGCCATGCCCGTCAATGCCTGTCACACCGACTAAGTGAGCACTAACCTCACCTGCAGGATAATAACGACGAGATTCCGACTTAAGGCCAACACCTGGCAGCTTTAGCTCACGAATATAGTTCGCCATGGCCGGACTGACCTGGCGCTGCAAGTAGATAAAGCGGCGTTTTTCATTGCGCTTGATTTTGTCTATTAACCCTTGTCGGTCAATACCAAGAACATCCGCTAATGCATGCCAACTTTTGGTCTGGCTTAACGCGTTTTCTTTAAAAATCGTGGCAGGATCTGCCCAAACAGCCTCAACCGGTACACTGACAGCAAGCGGCTCACCATTTCGATCCGAAATAATACCGCGAGCAGAAGGAATGGATTTAACACGAACCGAACGTAGGTCACCTTGTTTAATCAGGTTATCTGGCTCAATGATTTGGATGTAGGCTACGCGTGCCACCAAAAGGGCAAATGCACAAAAAACAAAAAACAGTAATAGATGGAAGCGCCAACGAATCAAGAAAGATTCTTCGACCGCCACTTTCACTGCTTTGTTATCGTTTTTCTTATCCCCCGTAGCCGCTTTCTCTTTTGCTACAGGTTTACGCTTATTGGCTTGTTTCGTGTTGGATTTTTTTCTAATCATTTGAGCGTGACAACCACTTCTTTATCGCCATCAGGTCGTTTCATTTCAAGTTCTTTTTTGGCAAGGTCTTGAACACGACTGTGTTCCGCGAGGGCAGTTTCTTCCAACATTAAGTTACGCCATTCGCTATCTAATCGTTCTCGTTCAACCAACGTATGGTCTTTTTCGGTGATCGCTTGACGCGCATGGTGGGTAGCAAATACCACTCCCATTGCCGATGCCACGATCAATAGCAACAACAGTAATGGCCAGCGACCAACAGTGAGGAGATCTGTTGCAATCAACTTAGCAAGATTAGGAGTGGATTTCGTCATAATAATTAAAGCTTTTCCGCAATTCTTAACACAGAGCTGCGCGAGCGAGGGTTCATTTCAATTTCTTGTTTGCTTGGCTTAATCGCTTTGCTCACCGCTTTCATATTCGCACTACCAAGAGCACGAATTTGCTCTTCCGTCATTGGAATACCGTGTGGCACTTCAGGCCCTTTGCTCTCTTTACGGATAAAACGTTTGACCATACGGTCTTCCAGAGAGTGGAAGCTAATCACAGATAAACGGCCTTCAGGAGCCAGAATGCTCGCCGCGCCTTTAAGTGCCGTATCAATTTCTTCTAACTCACTGTTGATGTAAATACGAAAAGCCTGGAAAGCACGAGTCGCAGGGTGTTTTTTCTCTTTAAAACTTTTCGGTGCGGCATCTGAAATCAATTTTGCCAGCTGACCAGTGCGAACCATTGGCTCATTTTCTTCGTCTTCACGGTAGGCAACAATCGCTTTTGCAATACGGCGCGCATGTTTATCTTCCCCAAACTCGCGAATGACCCAAGTGATATCATCGAGGTCTGCTTCCATCAACCATTGAGATACTGGAACACCTGATGTCGGGTCCATACGCATATCTAGCGGACCGTCTTTCATAAAGCTAAAGCCACGCTCTGCGTCGTCTAACTGAGGAGAAGAAACGCCTAAATCCAGCAGAACACCATCCACTTTTCCAACTAGTCCATACTCTTCAGCATACTCAGCAATACCAGAAAATGGACCATGAATAATGGTGAAGCGAGGGTCATTGATTTTGCCTGCCTCAGCGATCGCTTGAGGGTCACGGTCGATACTGTACAGTCGGCCATTTTCACCGAGTTTAGATAGAATTGTCCGGCTGTGACCGCCACGGCCAAATGTTCCATCAATATAGACGCCGTCTGGTTTGATAGCTAAGCCATCAATGGATTCATTTAATAACACGGAAATATGTTGGAAGGTTTCGGTCATAGCTTTCTCGTTGAATGATCTTGAAGCGATTCTTTAGTGTACTGATTTCCTACATCATCGCCACCACAAGTCTAAAGTTAGACGTGATTTACGCCAAGTTTATTGGTAATGACATAGTTTGCGTCAATTAAATGCAAAAAACCCATCACTACCGAAGTAGAGATGGGTCTCGAATAGGTGGAGCCGACACATAAGCCGGGTTCTGTTCCGCTTGCGCGGCGGTAGCCATTCGTCTAGGCCAGCAATCACTCACTGGCTCGAGCAACCTACCCGCCTCCTTACGCGAGCAACGCAATGTGGAGGCCTATTTGGTCTTGCTTCAGGTGGAGTTTACCCTGCTACGAACTATTGCTAGTCGTCCGGTGCGCTCTTACCGCACCCTTTCACCCTTACCTGTACCCTTACGGGCCATCGGCGGTCTTCTCTCTGCTGCACTTGTCGTAGGCTTGCGCCTCCCAGGCGTTACCTGGCACCTTGCTCTATGAAGCCCGGACTTTCCTCCCCTTTGTCAGTCTCCCGAAGGACGTCAACGTCAGTCTCCCAAAGGGACTTCGACGTCAGTCTCCCGAAGGACATCAACAAAGCAGCGACTACCCAGTCAGCTCCGAGGGCGGATTGTATAGAGTTCTCACTTCAGAGTCTAGTTAGATCACAGATATGATGAAATGAATGCACTAAGTGATGACTTTTTAGTCAACGTGCCAAAAATAGATAATAAAAAGGCCGATGCCTAAACATCAGCCCTCATTGACCATTTATCTCGCTAGCGGCACTTAGTCTAAGTTTTCTAAGCCCCATTTATATAGCGCATTCTTCTTCAAGTTATGTATTTCTGCCACCAAAGCAGCTGCTTTTTTCAAAGGCAGCTCTTTGGTCAAAATCCCTAACGTGCGTAAAGCATCTTCAGGTAGTGAGTCGTCTGTTGTTTCACGATAGCCATGTACCAACAATACCATTTCACCACGCTGTTGGTTATCGTCACTTTTCACCCATTCAATCAGCTCACCTAACGGCATGCCTTGAATGGTTTCAAAGGTTTTTGTTAGCTCTCTTGCCAACACAACTTCTCTATCTGGGCCAAGAACGTCTAACATGTCTTGTAGAGAGTCTAAAATACGGTGCGGTGACTCGTAAAAAATACACGTACGCTCTACCGAAGCAATCTCTAGGAATTTATCCTTACGACCTTTGCTTTTCGGTGGTAAAAAACCTTCGAAGCTAAAGCGATCCGATGGCAAGCCAGAGGCACTTAACGCCGTAATGACCGCACAAGCACCTGGAAGAGGCACAACTCTAACGCCCGCTTGACGACATTTTGTCACCAAATGGTATCCTGGGTCGCTGATAAGTGGCGTACCAGCGTCAGAAACTAATGCGATAGACTGACCGGAAAGCAGCTTTTCTACCAAAACTTGTGCTTTTTGCTGCTCATTGTGGTCGTGTAGAGCAAAAGTTTTGGTTTGAATATTGAAGTGAGACAGTAATTTGCCCGTATGTCGAGTATCCTCAGCGGCAATGATGTCCACAGTCGACAGAATTTCGATAGCACGTTGGGTGATATCCGCTAAATTTCCGATTGGAGTCGGTACGATATAGAGAGTTGGCCCCTCATTCGGCAACTTATTTTTATCTGTCATTTGTTTACCATCACTTCAACGATTAATATAGAGAAAATTTTGTACAAAATTATAGAGAACTCACGGCAATGATTAACCATAAGAGACTCAGTGTACCACGCATACTTACTCCTGTTGCACTAGCAATTACGCTCGCCGCCTGTTCTTCAGGTCCAAGACAGCCTGATGGCGTTGATGTAACACTTGAGCCTACTCAGTCTGTTCAGAACTATATGATCCAAGCTGATAGCACGGAAGGCAGTTTACAAAATGACTGGTTGATCATGGCAGCCAAAGCCGCGATTCAAGCAAACCAGTTTGATCAAGCAGAAATGTTGATCAAGCGCCTGGCTCGTCAACAGTTAACCGAAGTTCAGCAAGCAGAGTGGCAACTAGCGCGTGCGACCATACAGCAAAAACAGGGTAATTACTCTCAGTTGCTGCAATTGTTGAATTTTAAACCTTGGTGGAAGTTGCCAAATGAGCAATGGAAAGACTATTACTTGATGCGTGCCGACGCTTATCAAGGTCTTAACCAAGCGTTTGAGGCAAACCGCCAACTGGTTGCATTTGGTCAATATGCATCGTCCGCGGAGCAGAGAGAGATTTCTAGCCGTATTTGGATGAACTTTGGCAGCTACTCCGAGTACGAACTGACCTCATTAGAAACAGAGCCAAATGAAGATGTTTTGGATGGTTGGCTACAACTCGCTATTTATGCGAAAACGCTGTCGGGCAACTTATCCCAACTAAAAAATACCCTAGAACGCTGGTTAAACGAGAACCCATCGCACCCAGCCGCTATCTACACACCAGAAGAGATTCAAAACATTCTCTCTCTAGACATTGTTAAACCAAACAACACCGCTTTGTTACTGCCGCTTACTGGTAAGTTCTCGCCACAAGCGCAATTAATTCGTGATGGTTTTGTGTTTGCGATGATGAATGATCGTAACCGTGATCCAAGCGCTACCCTCACGGTAATAGACACTAATGCGTATAACGCCGACCAAATTAAACAACGTTTGATCAATGAAAACATCGACTTTGTTGTTGGTCCCCTAGAAAAAGAAAACGTTGAGCTATTGCACACAACCATGGATGGCTCAGAAAATGGTCCTACGATTCCAGCCCTTGCGCTAAATATTCCCGAAGATGTGCAACCAGATAGCAATATTTGCTACTTGGCATTATCACCAGAACAAGAAGCCGCACAGGCAGCGAAACACTTGTTCAGCGAAGGCTATAACTTCCCTCTGATTCTGGCACCAAAGGGCAGCTTTGGTGAGCGCGTAACTGAAGCGTTCAACAAAGAATGGCGCAAGTACAGCTCTAATAAAGTCGCAGCAAGTTATTTTGGCGACAAGCGCCAACTTCAAAAAGACATCAATGAAGTATTTGGTCTGCAAGAAAGCAAACAACGTATTGCTCAGATGCAATCATTAATGCGTATCAAGCTTGAAACACAGCCACGTAGCCGTCGTGATGTCGATGCGGTTTATATTGTTGCTAGAAGCACGGAACTGACTTTGATCAAGCCGTTTATTGAGGTAGCGATTAACCCAGACGCCAAAGCGCCACAAATTTTCTCTAGCTCGCGTAGCAACAGTGGCGGCGCGACTTACGAAGATCTAACAGGTATCATCTACAGCGATATCCCATTACTGATTGACCCAGACCCTAGCGTGACCGCTGAAATGAACGAGCTGTGGTCAGAGCAATCTAACATGGAAAAACGTTTGAAAGCACTGGGTATGGATGCGTATAAATTGATTGGGGAGCTGCCACAAATGAAGGTCGTTCCGGGCTACTCAGTTGGCGGCCAAACCGGTATTTTAAGTATCGACAATAATTGTGTTGTACAGCGTGAGCTAAGCTGGGCTGAGCGTGGGGCTCTTTAGTAAGCGCCAAATCGGAAATCAATATGAAGCTCTGGCGAAGCAGTATTTACAACGCCAGGGCTTAAACTTTATTGAACAAAATTTTCTGACTAAGGTCGGTGAGATTGATTTAATCTTCCAACAAGGTGAAACTATTGTGTTTGTTGAAGTCAAATACCGTAAGAACAATCACTTTGGCTCGGCAGCAGAAATGGTGACGCACGCTAAAATGCGCAAGCTAGTCAAAACCGCACAAGTTTGGCTTAGCCAACAAAAGCGCTTAAAACACAATATCGATTATCGATTTGATGTCATCGCCATTCATGATAATGGGCGAGATATCAACTGGATAGAAAACGCAATCTCTGAAGGATAAGCGATGCTAGACAGCATTAAAGACAGCTTTACAGAAAGTATTCAAATTCAAATCGCAGCAGCAGAGGCGCTGCCTGATGCCATTACTCATGCAGCTCAAGCGATGGTGTCGAGCCTGCTTAATGGCAATAAAATTTTATGTTGTGGTAATGGCGGCAGTGCTTCAAACGCTCAACAATTTGTTTCTTGTCTTTTAAACCGTTTTGAAACTGAGCGTCCTAGCCTACCAGCAATGGCCTTAACCGCCGATAATACCACCCTAACCGCAGTGGCCAACGATTACCACTACCAGGAAATCTTCTCAAAACAGGTACGAGCGTTTGGTCAACCAGGCGACATTTTGCTTGCCATGTCGACTAGCGGTAACAGTAAAAATATTATCAAAGCGATGGAAGCAGCCGTAACTCGAGACATGACGATTATCGCGCTAACAGGAAAAGATGGCGGAGAGATGGCAGGACTGCTCGGTGAGAACGACGTCGAAATTCGTATTCCATCACACCGCACTGCACGTATTCACGAAGTACATATGGTAACACTCCATTGTCTTTGTGATCTTATTGACCAGGTGCTTTTCCCTGCTCACGAAGAGTAACCAAGACTGAGAATCAGAATTATGCTACGTAGCCTCGTTATCTTATTAACAGCATTGAGTTTAAGTGGTTGCGCAGGTTTGTTTATCGCAGGTGCAGCAACCACAGCGAATATTGTCACGGACACACGCACGACAAAACAAATCTGGCAGGACAATAACATCGAATTCGAAGTTGCGGCGATCGGCAATAAAGCACCGTTTAAAGGTGAAGTTCGTGTCGTTGCCAGTTCATATAATGGGACTGTAGTCCTTATGGGACAAGCTCCGACACAAGACCTTATCCTTGCTTTAGAGCGAAGGGCTCGAGAAGTTAGTGGTGTAAAAGTCATACACAATCAAATCAAACAAAAAGAGCCACTCACTGTTACCCAGATTAGCAATGACAGCTGGATCACAACCAAAGTAAAGTCAGCTTTGCTTACTGATTCTGAGCTTAATGGTGTTAAGGTTAAAGTGATCACCGAAGATGGCGATGTTTTTCTGTTTGGTTATGTCACGCCAGAGCAAGGCGATCGAGCGACAGAAATCGCGCGTAATATCTCAGGCGTAAAACAAGTCATTAAAGGGTTCCAATACGGCGAAATGGAGCCTGTTGAAGTAGACTTACCGAGTGACGGTGTACAAACAATAGAAAGTGAGGCAAGCACAGAAAGTGAAGAGAACGTCGAAGTCTTTACGATTAGTGAGTAATTTCCAAAGTCTGGCTTGAAATCATCTTCAACAAGTTAAAAAGAAAAAAGCAGCGTTACGCTGCTTTTTTATTATTTAATCACTCTTAAGCTTGGTTTGCCTTTTGGTCGAGGAGCATCGTCCTCTTCGGCATCTGAATCAGAAACTAACTCAGAAGGCTCATCACTAACCGTTGTGAACGATGGGGATGATTCTTCCTCGGTCATCGCTTCTTCTTCGATGTGAGTGTACGCTTCTTCTGGTTCAAACATAGTACCAGCACCATTCTCACGTGCATAAATAGCTTGAACAGCATACACAGGCACGATCACTGAGTGCGGACGACCGCTAAAGCGAGCATGGAAGGTAATCGCATCATTACCTAACTCAAGATTACCCACTGCACGTGGCGCAATATTCAAAATAATTTGACCATCTTGAATAAATTCAACCGGGACACGCACCCCTGGCATTGTTGCATCCACAACCAAGTGAGGAGTCAAGTCATTGTCTACTAACCACTCGTAAAATGCGCGAAGCATATACGGGCGGCGAGCAGTCATTTTTGCAATATCCATAACGTGTTTTAAATCGCTTAGCGAACTAGGCGCATTTCACGTTCAGCTTCAGTCAAAGAAGCAAGGAACGAATCACGTTCAAATACGCGGTTCATGTATACCTTGATTTCTTTTGAACCTGGGCCAACAAGATCGATACCAAGTTGAGGCAAACGCCACAATAGTGGAGCTAGGTAACAATCGATCAAGCTGAATTCTTCGCTCATGAAGTACTCATATTCAGCAAAAATTGGCGCTAACGTCAGAAGATCATTACGCAGCTTTGTGCGTGCTTTTTCTGATTCTTCCGCATTACCTTTCATCACTTTTTCAGCGAGTGAATACCAGTTGCGTTCGATACGGTACATCATCAAGCGGCTGTTGCCACGAGCAACAGGGTAAACCGGCATTAGAGGTGGATGAGGGAAGCGCTCGTCCAAGTACTCCATGATGATTTTTGAATCGTAAAGAGCTAGCTCACGGTCAACAAGAGTTGGCACTGATTTATATGGGTTTAGCTCAACAAGCTCAGCAGGAAGGTTTGCTTCGTCAACAAGCTCAACTTCAACACTTACGCCTTTTTCAGCTAGTACAATGCGAACCTGATGGCTATACAAATCTGATGCACTTGAGAAAAGAGTCATCACAGAACGTTTATTGGCAGCTACAGCCATGGAGCCCTCCAGTACACTTACAAATAAAAACAATGGAGGCTAAGCCTCCATTGTACATCAATTAAAATTGGGAATTAGCACGGTATTTTAGCACAATTAATGCACATCGCGCCAATACTCTTTCTTGAGCATCACAACAACGATGGTTAGAAGCACTAAGAAGCCCATTACCCACCAGCCTAGAGCATGACGCTCAAGCTGCACTGGGTCACCTGAATAAACTAAGAAGTTAACGAGATCGCCAACCGCTTTGTCATATTCGCCTTCACTCAGCTCACCCGTGCCATCGGTTTCAGTACCAACAACAACTTGTACTTCTTCGCCATCTACGATTTTCGTATCGTAAATCGGCGTCGGGATGCCCTGTAGCTCTTCAAGCACATGCGGCATACCAACACTCGGGAAGACGATGTTGTTCACGCCGAATGGACGAGATGGATCAACATAGAAAGAGCGTAAGTAAGTGTATAACCAATCAGCACCACGAACTCGTGCAACCAACGTAAGATCTGGTGGTGGAGCACCAAACCAGTTTGCCGCTTGCTTCGGTGGCATAGCATTGACCATTAGATCACCGATTTTCGCTTCAGGATTGAAAATCAGGTTTTCTTTCATTAAGTCTGTTGGAATTTCCAAGTCTGTTGCTACACGCTCGTAACGCTGGTATTGCGTAGAGTGACAAGCAAAACAGTAGTTCATGAACAACTTCGCGCCGTTTTGTAGCGAAGCTTTATCCGTAAGGTCAACATTCGCTTTATCCAGCGGAACATTGGCCCCAGCTGCCATCGCTAGTGATGGCAACATAGCAAATAGAATTACAATCCACTTCTTCATTTGAATGTCACCCTCTCTGGTAATGGTTTGGTTGCTTCATTTTTGCTGTAGAAGAACAGCAACACAAAGAACATGAAGTAACACAAGCTAAAGATCTGAGATAGTAGTGTGTACGTTGGTGTCGCTGGTAACGCACCTAAAATACCTAGAGCGATAAAGGCGATAGTGAACTGTACAATATTCAATAGATGAAGTTTGCTACGGTAACGGTATGAACGAACTTTACAACGATCCAACCAAGGTAGAACGAACAGCACTGCAATTGACGCGCCCATTAGGATAACACCTAATAGTTTGTCTGGAACCGCACGTAGGATTGCGTAGAACGGCGTGAAGTACCATACCGGAGCAATATGCTCTGGTGTCTTCAATGGGTTTGCAGCTTCAAAGTTAGGCGGCTCAAGGAAGTACCCACCCATTTCTGGGTTAAAGAACAGCACGTAACAGAAGAAGAACAAGAAACCAGCAACACCGACCAAGTCCTTAACCGTGCCGTACGGATGGAAAGGAATCGAATCAATGATGTCATATTTCTTCGTGTAGTAATCGTGGAACTTGAATTGCGTTTTGTAATCGTCGCCCATTGAGCCTTTTGGCAGCTTAGTTTCGATACCATCCGGGTTGTTTGAGCCTACTTCGTGCAGCGCCAATACGTGCAAAACAACAAGAAGAAGCAAAACGATAGGCAGTGCAATAACGTGTAGTGCGAAGAAACGGTTTAGCGTTGCACCAGAGATGATGTAGTCACCACGAATCCAAAGCGTTAGGTCATCACCGATAACAGGAATAGCACCAAACAGGGAAATGATTACCTGCGCACCCCAGTATGACATCTGACCCCATGGAAGTAGGTAACCCATGAACGCTTCAGCCATGAGAACAAGGAAGATCAACATACCGAAGATCCACAATAGTTCACGAGGTTTTTGGTATGAACCGTAGATCAAACCACGGAACATGTGAAGATACACAACAACGAAAAACGCTGACGCGCCAGTGGAATGCATGTAACGCAGAAGCCAACCGTACTCTACATCACGCATAATGTATTCGATAGACGCAAATGCACCGTCACCTGAAGGAACATAGTTCATCGTTAGCCAAATACCCGTTAGGATTTGGTTAACAAGAACCAGCATCGCCAGAGAACCGAAAAGGTACCAAAAGTTGAAGTTCTTAGGCATTGGGTATTCAGACAAATGCTTTTTATAAGCATTCATTGCAGGAATACGCTTTTCAACCCAATCTAACATTGCTTGCATTATGCATCTCCCTCATCAACACCCACAATGAGTTTGGTATCGCTCAAATACATGTGCTTAGGAACGACAAGGTTCAACGGAGCAGGTACTCCTTGGAACACTCGACCAGCCATGTCGAACTTAGAACCATGACAAGGACAGAAGAAGCCAGATCTTACGCCCTGCACCTGCTCTGAGAAAGAGTCAGGTAGATAGGTTGGTGAACAACCTAAGTGGGTACAGAAACCAACTGCGACGAAAAACTCTTCCTTAATCGAACGAAACTCATTCTGAGCGTACTCAGGCTGCTGCTCCATTTCAGATTGTGGATCGCGAAGCTTATCACCGATCGATTTTAAGTTATCCAGAACGCTTTGAGTGCGGCGAACAATCCATACAGGTTTTCCCTGCCACTCAACACGAACCAGCTGACCTGGTTCAATTTTACTTATATCCACTTCCACTGGTGCGCCCGCCGCTTTGGCTTTAGCACTCGGATTCCATGATTTGATAAAAGGCACGGCGACGGCGACTGCCCCTAACCCACCAACAACTGCCGTTGTAGCGGTTAGAAAACGCCTGCGACCGTTATTTAAAGGCGCGTTGCTCATCCAAACATTCTCCCATTTGCTCCCTTTGGATCGTTATTATTCCGCTTATAAGAGCATGGCTAACAAATAATGAATTTAGTTCTATTTATTGGAGGGAAATGATAAAGAAAACCCTACTTTTTGACAAGATAAAGCTACCTTTTTGTAACATTTGTGAGGCAAATCGCTCGCGTCGTCACAAAAGCGGCAGAATTATAAAAAATTGATGTGATTTGTAACAAGAAAGCACCACATAGAAGCCCCGCTGAAAGCGGATAAAACCTTTTATCTTGGTAGTTTTCAGTTAATTACACAGAGAAATATTTCGTATTACGCGTTCAGCTTACTGTGTTTATATTTTCAATTTTGTAGCACGCAGAATGCTCAAAAAGGAACGTAAGTCATTTTAAAACATGTTACAGGAAGAATAAGATACAAAGACATTCCTGCTGATGAATACATCTATGCTGCATCACAAGAGAAAGCGTGGTGAGTCGCGATTAAATAAGGCACACATATAAAACGGCACTGACAACCTTTCGACGAAGAGGACGAATAAGAAGGCCTGCTCGGAGTGTGATGATAAGTGAAGGCTGTTCGTTGCTTGAAGACAAGTATGATGTCTTTAAATACAAAAAAGCCCGGCATAGAGCCGAGCTTTTGGTACACAGTTTCCAGAGTAACTCTGAAAGCATAATTCCCGATAAGAGGAAATTAACGCTTAGAGAACTGTGGACGACGACGTGCTTTACGTAGACCAACTTTCTTACGTTCAACGCAACGAGCGTCACGAGTAACGTAGCCAGCTGCGCGTAGAGCAGGACGTAGAGACTCATCGTATTCCATAAGCGCGCGAGTGATACCGTGACGGATAGCACCAGCTTGACCAGAAATACCGCCGCCTTTAACTGTTACGTAAAGGTCTAGCTTTTCAGTTAGTTCAACTAGCTCTAGAGGTTGTTGTACAACCATACGTGCTGTTGGACGACCGAAGTATTCGTCAAGGTTACGCTTGTTTACTACAATGTTACCGCTGCCTGGTTTAATGAAAACACGTGCAGCTGAGCTTTTGCGACGGCCAGTGCCGTAGTATTGATTCTCTGCCATTTTCGAAATCCCCAATTAGATGTCTAGTACTTGTGGTTGTTGAGCAACATGGTTGTGCTCAGCGCCCGCGTAAACTTTTAGCTTACGGTACATAGCACGGCCTAGAGGACCACGTGGAAGCATGCCTTTAACTGCAAGCTCAAGAGCCATCTCAGGTTTACGATCGATCAACTTTTCAAAAGTGATAGATTTTAGACCACCTGGGAATTCAGAGTGACGGTAGTACACTTTGTTCTTAGCTTTGTTACCAGTTACAGCAACTTTCTCAGCGTTGATAACGATGATGTAATCACCAGTGTCAACGTGAGGAGTGTATTCAGCTTTATGTTTGCCACGTAGGCGAGATGCAATTTCACTTGCTAGACGGCCAAGAGTTTTACCTTCAGCGTCTACAACGTACCAGTCGCGTTTTACAGTTTCTGGTTTAGCAACGAAAGTTTTCATGCTAACAATAACCCGTTAATTAAATTTTAAACTTTAAAGGAACACCCAATAGTGCTCCCACACTGTCTAAGAGCCCAGTCATCACCCCTTCGAGTCGTTGGTACTCTCGACCTTCAATTTCGAAATAACTTCGATAATCAGGTCTGCAGTAACGGTGGGTCGCAGGATTATAGAGAAGAGCGAAGAAAAAATCACCTTTTTTTGCGCCAAATCACTAATTTTTTCTTCACTTTTTTAAGAACCCATTGGATCTAGGCCAAATGTTCACGCGCGAGATACTCATGACTTTGCATCTCAGTAAGCCGAGACAAACAGCGCTTAAATTCGAACTCTAACTGCCCGTCAGTATATAAGTCGGCCATTGGCACTTCAGCAGAAATAATCAACTTAACATTGCGCTCGTAAAACTCATCGACCAGCGCGATAAAGCGTCTCGCCGCATCATCTATTTTTCGGTTCATTTGTTGAACATCTGCCAGTAATACAGTGTGGTAAATACGAGACAATTCAATGTAGTCATTTTGACTGCGAGCAGTTTGACACAACTGAGCAAACGACGCATGCAGCACCCCGTCACTTGCTTCAATCACCGCTAGTTGACGGTGGTTAACTTCGATTTGATGAGCAACAAACTGACGCTCTCCAGTCAGCTGCTGATAATATTTGTTAAGGTTTATGCTAGCCTGCTCATCAAGCGGGTAATGGTATATTTCAGCCTGTTCTAACGTTCTTAAGCGATAATCAACGCCACTATCGACATTCAACACTTCACAACGTGCCAAAATCATATCGATCGCGGGCAAAAAGCGCGCTCTTTGCAAACCGTTACGATATAAGTTCTGCGGCTCAATGTTTGAAGTCGCGACTAGGATCATCTGCCGCTTGAACATTTCTTGAAGTAGCGTTGCAAGGATCATCGCATCAGTAATGTCGGAAACAAAAAATTCATCAAAGCAAACCACATCGGCTTCTTCTTTAAATTTATCCGCCACTTTTGATAGCGGATTTTCGACATCACCTAACAGCTTCAACTCATCATGTACTCGATACATAAATCGATGGAAGTGGACGCGCATTTTTCTTTGGGTCGGTAAAGCATCAAAAAATGCATCCATAAGGTAGGTTTTACCGCGACCTACCCCACCCCAAAAGTAAAGACCTTTTGGTGGTTCAGGCTTGTCGATTTTTTTCCCCATTAGCTTTTGCCATTTGGAAAGCTGAGGAACAGGCGCTGACTGAAATTCAACGATAGCATGGTAAAGCTTGTCTAATGCAACGACCGCTTGATACTGAGCTTCATCACGCTGAAACCCGTGTTCTGCTATGTCTTTTTGATATTGTTGTAGTGGTGTCATCGTATTAAGTCGTATAGAGGTATAGAGAAAAGGGTTACCTCGGGGTCAACTTTGAGAATAGAGAGAAGTAGTTATCAGTCCCCGAAGACATACTGCTATTTTTCTTTATCGGCTGTTCAAGCCATAGTAACATGGACGAGCACCGCGTGTAACTAAGTAGTAAAAGACTTGTTAAAACAACTATAAGGAGCAGTTATGCCTTGGATTTATGCCATTGTGGGTTTGCTGGTCGGTACAATCGTAGGCGTAGTCATTAGTAGACTAACCACCCCTGAATACAAAAAACAAAAGTCTGTGCAGAAAGAACTTGAAGCGGCCAAGTTTGAATTAGAGCAACAACGTCAAGAGCTCGTCGATCACTTTGCACAAACCGCAGAAATGTTGGACACCCTAGGTAAAGATTACACCAAGCTATACCAACATATGGCCAAGACCTCTTCTGAGCTTTTGCCAAACTTACCAGAACAAGACAACCCGTTTGATAAGAAAACGGCAATGTCGTCTGAAACCATTGCAGAAGATCAACCAGAGTTTAACGAACAACCAAAAGACTACGCTAATGGCGCCACCGGTCTTTTGAAGGATCAAGAGAAAGAAATCATTAATGCTCCCGAAGCGGTAACCGCAAAAGCATCATAATCCTCTCTTACTTCTATCTAGGGCCGATACATTTGTATCGGCCCTTTTTTGAACTTTTTCCCCTCACCTTCGCTCTAACTTGGGTGTGCACTGCCTCCCCTTTTGATTGTCCGAACTAGACCCTATATTAGTTATTAACAAAGTGAACTAACCGTTCGGATATTTCTTTTTGGCAGACATGTTTCAAGAGGAGTTATTGGATGAAAAAACCACTGCTTGCGCTCACCGTTCTATCTCTGAGTTTGGGTTCGATTATTGCCCCAGTTCAAGCCACTGCCGCATTACCTTTGAATGTGGATGGCCAACAGTTACCTAGCTTGGCACCAATGCTTGAGAAGGTGACCCCAGCTGTTGTGAGTATTGCTGTAGAAGGTAAACAAGTACAAACCAGCCGCATTCCCGAGCAATTTCAATTTTTCTTTGGCCCAGACTTTCCTATGGAACAAAGGCGAGAGCGCCCGTTCAGAGGTTTAGGGTCTGGTGTCATTATTGATGCGAAGAAAGGCCATATTGTCACTAACTACCATGTGATCAAGGGCGCAGATGAGATTCGAGTTCGCCTCTTTGACGGGCGCGAGTATGACGCTACGCTCGTTGGCGGTGATGAAATGGCCGATGTTGCGTTACTTAAATTAGAGAAAGCGAAAAACTTAACGCAGATTAAAGTCGCGGATTCCGACAAACTGCGTGTCGGTGACTTTACGGTTGCGATTGGTAACCCATTTGGGCTCGGTCAAACCGTAACTTCGGGTATTGTTTCAGCCCTTGGCCGTAGTGGCTTAAACGTTGAAAACTTCGAAAACTTCATCCAAACCGATGCCGCAATTAACAGCGGTAACTCTGGTGGTGCATTGGTCAACCTTAATGGTGAGCTGATCGGTATTAATACTGCGATTTTAGGCCCTAACGGCGGTAATGTGGGTATTGGCTTTGCGATTCCATCAAACATGATGAAAAACCTCACTGATCAAATTCTAGAGTTTGGTGAAGTCAAACGCGGCATGTTGGGTGTGCAAGGTGGCGAAGTAACCTCTGAGCTAGCTGATGCACTGGGTTACGAGTCGAGTAAAGGGGCCTTTATTGGTCAAGTCGTACCGGACAGCGCAGCCGATAAAGCAGGGTTAAAAGCCGGTGACGTAATTGTATCGGTGAACGGCAAAGCGATTAATACTTTCTCAGAGCTCCGCGCAAAAGTGGCAACACTGGGCGCAGGTAAAGAAATCACATTAGGTGTGGTTCGAGATGGTAAGAATAAAACCTTTAATGTAACGCTTGGCGAATCTACGAATATGAAAGCTAAAGCGGAGACATTACATGAGGGACTCAAAGGTGCGGAGTTAAGCAATACAACACCAAGTGATGTAATCCAAGGTGTTAAAGTATCGAGCGTTGCAGATAACTCTCCGGCTGCTCAATATCAATTACAACAAGGTGACATTATTATCGGAGTGAACCGTCAACGAGTGAAAAACCTTGCCGAGCTTCGTACAATCGTAGAGAAACACAAAGGTGTACTGGCTCTTAATATTCAACGTGGTGAACGTACTATTTATCTTGTCATTCGTTAACCACTTTCAAAGTGATAGAAAATAAGGTTTTCGATGCATAGTACTGAGTGATAAGGCTCGATCACTTTTCCTTATCGCTCAATAACTAATGAAAAGGGCAGCGCGATGACGTGCTGCCCTTTTGTTATTTTTCAATGTAATGCTATTCTTCATCTTCGATGCCATTTTGGCGCTCACGCATGGAGAGGATATGCTCAGCTTTTTATTACGTTCTGTCTTTTTAGGCTTGGCTACTGCCGCAGTGGTATTACTGGCGGTTCCATCTTTGCGCAACAACGTAATTCCTGCCGCGCTTGATCCTCAACCTGTTAATATCGCATCAGTCGAATTGACGTTTAATCAAGCGGTCCGAAGAGCAGCGCCTGCCGTGGTAAACATCTACAGTCGTAAGTATGTTGAGAATGATCGTAGTAAACTCTCAACTCAAGGCCTGGGGTCAGGGGTCATTGTTAGTGAGAAAGGCTACATCATTACTAACTATCATGTGGTTGCTCAAGCTGATCAAATTGTTGTGGCATTACAAGACGGCAGAGCCGCAGCGGCTCAGCTCGTGGGGACAGATAAGCGTACTGATATAGCCGTGCTGCGTGTCGAAGGTTCGAATTTGCCCGTAATCCCTCTGAACTCTAATTACAAACCACAAGTGGGCGATGTAGTACTAGCCATCGGTAACCCATACAACCTTGGACAAACCACAACGTTCGGCATTATTTCTGCCACAGGTCGTTCATCTATTAGCGATGGTCGTCAAGCATTCATTCAAACCGATGCCGCCATCAATGAAGGTAACTCTGGTGGAGCCCTAGTGAACACACAAGGCGAGCTCGTCGGCATTAATACCGCCTCTTTTCAGCAAGCGACAGATTTAGAAACTTACGGGATCTCTTTTGCGATCCCTGCGCCGCTAGCCAGTAAGATCATGCAGAAAATCATCGCTGATGGCCGCGTGATTCGTGGTTATATTGGAATCGACGGCCAAGACATTAATGCGGTCACTGCTCGCCTACTTGGAAATGAACACATAGGTGGTATTGTCGTACTTGGTATTGATCCAAATGGTCCAGCAAATGCGGCTGGCTTTCAAAAACAAGATATCATTATCAGTATTGATGGCAATAAGGTTCAGGGGCGTCAGAGCGTTATGGATATCGTCACCGATTTACGGCCTGGCACCACCGTGGACGTCGGTATCATTCGCAAAGGAAAAGAGATGACCTTGAAAGTCACCATTGCTGAAGACAAGCAAGAAGCATAAAAAATCCCAGCCATTGGCTGGGATTTTTATTTGTGCGTTACTCGCTATCGCTCGGTGTTTCCGTCGTATCGGAATCATCTAGCTCAACTTCAATGCGAGTGACTCGCTGCAAACCTCTCGGTAATAACCCACCTCGGCGACCACGTTCGCCACGGAAGTTATCAAGGTCAGACGGTTTAAGACCCAACTTTCGCTTACCCGCGTACAGCGTTAACGATGCACCTTTTGGTAAAGACATTAAGTGAGATAGTACTTCTTCTCGCTCTTTTGCTTTAGCTGCAGGAATGTTGATGATCTTATTCCCTTTACCTTTCGCCAGTTGTGGCAAGTCTTTGATTGGGAACAGCAGCATGCGACCTTGGTTAGTGATTGCTAAGATTTCATCAGAGTCTAAATCTTCAATCTCTTTTGGCGTCATGATCTCAGAGTTGGCAGGTAAAGTGACGAGCGCTTTACCGCTGCGGTTTTTAGACAGCAAGTCCGCGCCTTTACATACAAAGCCGTAACCTGCATCTGAACCCACCAGCCACAGCTGATCTTCTTCACTCATGATGACTTGGCGAATACTGCTACCAGCCGTAATATTCAAGCGACCGGTAATCGGCTCACCTTGACTACGAGCAGAAGGCAGTGAGTGCGATTCCAGAGAGTAACTTCGACCGTCACTACCTAGGAATACCGCAGGCTGATTACTCTTACCTCGAGCATGCGCTAAATACTTATCACCCGACTTATAGTTTAAGCCTTCGGCATCCACGTCATGGCCTTTCGCGTGACGAATCCAACCTTTCTCAGAAAGCACAACCGTGATTGGCTCACTTGGTACGAGGTCACGTTCAGTCAGCGCTTTTGCTTCTGCACGCTCAACCATTGGAGAGCGACGGTCATCACCGTATTTCTCTGCGTCTGCTTTGATTTCTTTTTTCAGTAGTGTGTTCAGACGACGCTCAGAACCGAGTAGCTGTTCTAGCTTCTCACGCTCTTTCTCTAGCTCGTCTTGCTCACCACGGATCTTCATCTCTTCTAGTTTCGCTAGATGACGAAGTTTGGTATCTAAAATTGCATCCGCTTGGATATCGGTAATACCAAAGCGTTCCATCAGCACCGCTTTTGGATCGTCTTCAGTACGGATGATCTCAATCACTTCATCTAGGTTGAGGTAAGCAACTAACAAACCTTCCAAGATGTGTAGACGAGCCATTACTTTGTCTAGACGGTGTTGTAAACGACGACGCACAGTCGTACGACGGAACTCGATCCACTCAGATAGAATTTGCACCAGACCTTTAACTTGAGGACGGTTATCCAAACCAATCATGTTCAAGTTAACGCGGTAACTGCGCTCAAGATCCGTTGATGCGAACAAGTGGTTCATCAACAAGTCACAATCGACACGGTTTGACTTAGGCACCACAACGATACGCGTTGGGTTCTCGTGATCCGATTCGTCACGAAGATCGTCAACCATTGGCAGCTTCTTCGCACGCATCTGGTTAGCGATTTGCTCAAGCAGTTTGGCACCCGATACTTGGTGAGGCAAAGAAGTGATAACAATATCAGAACCTTCTTTATGCCAAACCGCGCGCATTTTGATGCTGCCACGACCGTTGCGGTAAATCTTCTCGATATCCGCTTGCGGCGAGATAATTTCTGCTTCTGTTGGGTAATCCGGACCTTTGACATACTGCATCACGTCCGGCAGTTCTGCTTTCGGGTTGTCGATCAAATGAATAGTCGCATCTGCGATTTCACGAACGTTGTGCGGTGGGATGTCTGTTGCCATACCAACGGCAATGCCGGTTACACCGTTAAGCAGGATATGAGGCAGACGTGCTGGCAACATTTGTGGCTCTTTCATTGTGCCATCAAAGTTAGGTTGCCATTCAACCGTGCCCTGACCAAGTTCGCCAAGCAATACTTCAGCAAACTTAGACAGTTTTGCTTCGGTATAACGCATTGCCGCAAATGATTTCGGATCATCTGGCGCACCCCAGTTACCTTGACCATCCACTAATGGATAGCGGTAAGAGAATGGCTGAGCCATCAATACCATCGCTTCGTAACACGCTGAATCACCGTGCGGATGGTATTTACCTAGCACGTCACCAACGGTACGTGCAGATTTTTTGTATTTTGCTGATGCAGAGAGACCAAGCTCTGACATCGCATAAATGATGCGTCGTTGAACCGGCTTTAAGCCATCACCAATGTATGGCAAGGCGCGGTCCATGATTACGTACATCGAGTAGTTCAGATAAGCGTCTTCAGTGAACTTGCGCATTGGCAATTGTTCGACGCCATCGTAGGTAATTTCTGTAGACATCCGTTACACCTCTGCCAAGTCGCCGTTGTTTTGTAGCCAAGAACGACGGTCATCTGCACGCTTTTTACCTAGCAGCATGTCCATCATTTCCATGGTCGCCGTAGAGTCGTCAATGGTTAACTGCACTAAGCGACGCGTGTTCGGATCCATGGTGGTTTCACGCAACTGAAGTGGGTTCATCTCACCCAGACCTTTGAATCGTTGCACGTTGATTTTGGCTTTCTTCTTCGACAAGCGCTCTAAAATGCCATCTTTTTCATCATCATCGAGGGCGTAGAACACTTCTTTCCCGCAGTCGATTCGATACAGAGGCGGCATCGCCACATAGATATGACCCGCTTCCACTAGTGCGCGGAAGTGACGAGTAAATAGAGCACAAAGCAGCGTTGCGATGTGAAGACCATCCGAGTCCGCATCGGCAAGGATACAGATCTTACCGTAACGAAGACTCTCGAGGTTGTCGCTATCTGGGTCAATACCCAAAGCAACTGAGATATCGTGTACTTCTTGAGACGCAAGAACTTGATCGGCAGAGACTTCCCACGTGTTCAAGATCTTACCACGCAGTGGCATCACGGCTTGGAATTCACGGTCACGTGCCTGTTTTGCCGAGCCACCCGCAGAGTCACCCTCCACAAAGAAGATTTCCGTGCGACTTAAGTCCTGTGCAGAACAGTCGGTCAACTTACCTGGCAGTGCCGGGCCAGAAGCCACTTTCTTACGTACGACTTTTTTCGCCGCTCGCATACGACGATGCGCGTTAGCGATACAGACTTCTGCCAATTGCTCTGCGAGCTGAGGCTTTTCGTTCAACCAAAGACTGAACGCATCTTTTACAACGCCAGAGACAAATGCCGCGGTTTGACGAGAAGAGAGACGTTCCTTGGTCTGGCCTGCAAATTGTGGATCTTGAATTTTAACCGACAGCACGTAAGAACAGCGGTCGAAAACGTCATCACCCGTTAGCTTCACACCACGAGGTAATAGATTACGGAACTCACAGAATTCGCGCATCGCTTCCAACAAGCCTTGGCGTAAACCATTAACGTGCGTACCACCTTGAGCGGTTGGGATTAGGTTAACGTAGCTTTCGGTGATCATTTCACCGCCTTCTGGCTGCCAAATTACCGCCCAGTTTGCCGCTTCAGTATCCGCCAAGAACTCACCAGTAAATGGTTCTTCAGGAATAACTGGATAGCCTTTTACACCTTCCGCAAGATAGTCTTTAAGACCGTCTTCGTAGTACCACTTATAGTCTTTGCCATTAACTTTGTCGGTTAATGTGATTTCTAAGCCCGGACACAAAACCGCTTTTGCGCGCAGGTTGTTGACTAAGCGCGTCACAGAGAAGTTAGCCGAATCGAAGTACTTCGCATCAGGCCAGAAATGTACGCTGGTACCGCGATTGCGACGACCACATGTGCCAGTTACGGTCAGATCAGACACTTTCTCGCCGTGTTCAAATGCAATTTCATACACTTGACCATCACGACGAACTGTTACTTCAACGCGTTTTGACAACGCGTTTACTACAGATATACCTACCCCGTGCAAACCACCAGAGAATTGGTAGTTTTTGTTAGAGAACTTACCACCCGCATGTAGCTTACATAGAATTAGCTCTACGCCTGATACTTTCTCTTCTGGGTGGATATCAACAGGCATGCCTCGACCATCATCGATCACTTCGAGTGATTGGTCAGCATGTAGGATGACTTGTACTTTTGAGGCATGTCCGGCTAGCGCTTCATCGACACTGTTGTCGATAACTTCTTGGCCCAAATGGTTTGGGCGCGCTGTATCCGTATACATCCCTGGTCGGCGACGTACTGGCTCTAAGCCATTCAGTACTTCAATGGCACCAGCATTATATTGTTCAGTCATAATACGGAATTATTCTCAAAGTTTACTTGTTGCCTGAGTATCACCAATGGGCGTACCCATACTCAGGAAACGAAAAAGCCACCCTGTTCACATCACTAAGAGTTTGTAAACATGATGCATAACAAAGTAGCCAGGGTCCTCGACCCTTAAGATCTTTTGGCAAAACATAGTCGGAAAGCATACCGCCCATGTCAAGAAACGGTTGGATATATCAATAAAAACTATGAGCCTTTTCCAATCGCTTTCGAATTACAGTTCTAGAAATTCGATAATCTGTGCAGGATAACGCTCAAAGCCTACAAAACTGTGATCACCGCCTTGTTCTACTGTTTGCTTAGCGTCTGCAAACTTATCTACCGCTTGTCGATAGTCTAAAACCTCATCTTCTGTTTGTTGCAATAACCAAAAAGAATGTGGCGACGCGATGCTTTGTACATCAAGAGCTTTTAACTCGTCAATATGACAAGCTTCAAGTGTATAGGTTTCATGCGTATATGGGTTAGTTTGCTTACCCAAATAATCTACTAGCAACTCATAAGGCTTGACTGCGGGGTTGACCACTACCGCTTTAAACCCAAACTTGTCATTTAGCCACGTTGACATAAAACCGCCTAATGAGCTGCCCACTAGACCAATTTTATAGTCGTCTTTATATTGCTCGATAATATCCAACAACATTTTCGCCGCTTGCTGAGGATAACAAGGTAACTGGGGAACAATCACCTTAATATCAGGCCTATGTTGCTCGCAGTAGGCTCTCATCACATTCGCTTTCATGGAGAGTGGAGAGCTATTAAAGCCATGGATATAGAGAAGAAGTGAAGGTTTACTCATAGATATCTCGCACAAAAAAGCGAGCCCGAACAGAGAGCTCGGGCGCGTTAGTAGCCGTTAGAAGAGAAGTCTGGTTGGAACTGGCCATCAGGAAGCCGACCTACTTGGGTCGTAATATCGCCACAAGCGTGTAGTTGCAGCTCCCGCCAACCAGGCGAAGTGGTATCAAGGGCAAAATCATCCGAGTTAGGCTTAAACTGAACACAAGTTGAGGGTGTTGCCATCACTCGAATGCCCTTGTGAAGCACATTCATATCTTGATGAACATGACCACAGAGAATGCCTTTCACGTTATCAAAACGCTCGACAACCTGCCAAAACGCTTCGGCATCTTTTAAAGTATGTTGATCAAGCCACGCGCTTCCCACCAGTAACGGGTGATGATGCAACAAAACAAGTGTGTGTCTTTCTGGGTGTTCGGCTAGCTTTTCTTCGAGTAGCGTTAATTGCTGATCACTCAAGCGCCCATGAGGAACGCCAACAACTTGCGAGTCTAAAAGAATTAACTGCCAATGCTCGCCAAGCAACACATGCTCTGCGGCTTTGATTTGTGGCGAAGGCAAAACACTGCCCATATTAGGCTTGTAATCATGATTACCAGGTAGCCAAAAGCAGTCTTTCTCTAGCGGTTCAATGCCGTTGGCAAAGCGCTGATAAGATTCTGCACTATGGTCTTGGGAAATATCGCCCGTCGCCAAGATGTAATCAAACGCCACGTTGCGGCGTAAAACATCAGCAACAACAGCATTAAAGCTATCGACTGTTTTTACGCTTAGCAAACTTCCCTCATCGGCAGCAAACAGATGAGTATCCGTAATTTGTAAAAGTTTGATGCTGTCACTAGATGATTGCAAAATGAAAACCTGATTCGTCCACTATATCGTTATTTGTTATTTTCCTTTAGTGACGTGACGATCAATTGAAGGCAAGTGGTGTTCTACTGATACCACTTCGTAAACAAAACGTCAGCCATTCACCGAGGAATGTGTTTAATTGATGCTTTTCATCTTTCTGCATCAGTTGGTCATTGGGATAATCATACTTAGCTTTTATGCGAGAGAACTCTCCGCTTGAGCATACTTCGGCTACTCTCGCATCATGATAAAGCCTGACAGACATCGTCGGTAAAGGAAACACTGGCGTTTCATCACTCTGACATATCTCAACAACTGTGGTGTATTTTGTGATTTCATTCACGGTCAATTGGTAAACCATGTTCGCCGCTTGGTAGCAACGTACATCCCCAACTTCGGCAGAAGCAGGCAATAAGGCGTTCAACTTAGCGTAGTTGGTCTCATACGTTCTCATAAGACCAGCTAAATCAACATGATATTGTTGTTTTTCAGCCAATTGTGCCATTACTCACTCTCCACCGTTTGGGATTGTCCCCATTCTGACTTTAACTCTTGATGGTGTAATTGCAGCCATTGCAACGCAATAATCGACGCACCATTTTCAAATTTCCCGTCCTTCACCCATTGATACGCCGTTTCACGACTCATGACATGAACTCGGATATCTTCATTCTCATAGTCTAAACCATGAATGCCGTGCGCTTTAGACGCATCCACTTCACCAACAAAGACGTCTAGCTTTTCCGAGCAACCACCAGCCGAAGGATAATAAGAAGTGACAGGTACAACGCGCCCCACCTGAATCCCCGCTTCTTCGACAGCCTCTCGACGAATTACGGCTTCAGCAGATTCATCGCGGTCAATCATACCGGCGACAATTTCTAGCTGCCAAGGGTGTTCATGTTCCAACGCGCCAATACGAATCTGTTCAATGATTACGACCTGGTCCGTCTTTGGATCATAAGGAAGCATCGCTGCTGCGTGACCACGCTCGAACATTTCTCGTTCGACAACTCCACTCCAACCACCAGCAAATAGCCTATGCTGAAAGCGGTATTTCACCATTTTGAAAAAACCTTCAAATAAGGTTTCTTTCGAGATGACTTTTACATCTCGCGAAGTAAAATCTTGTTGTTGTTTGTCACGCTGTTGCATTCAACACCTCTCTGAGTGAATCCTGTAGTTTACTCATTGTTATTCGCTTGCTCAAAGGACTTGGCTCAACTTTTTGTATAATAGTTACAAATTAATTTAAGTCTTTGCTAAAAATTTATTGCACAAGTGGATAATTACGTGTAAAAAAGTGCAAACTTTAGAGTAAATATCGTGCAAATTGAGTTAAACTACTGAGAATTAACCAATCTATGGACCGCGGGAATAGAAAATGAAAAAATTGCTTCCACTATTTATCAGTGCAGCGCTAGGTAGCATGAGTACGTCTGCGTTCGCAGACTCTTTGGCTGAAATCTACGACTTGGCAAAACAAAATGATCCACAATTGCTCAGTGTAGCAGCACAACGTGACCAAGCTTTCGAAGCAATCACCTCAAGCCGTAGTGCTCTATTACCACAAATTAACCTTACTGCGGGTTACAATTTAACTCGTGGTGACAACGATTATAACGATGGCGCTCTGGGCAAATCATCGAATGATCAAGATGCTCTAACTGCTGGGGTAAGTTTCTCACAAACTCTATACAATCGCGCATCTTGGATCTCTCTAGATACTGCTGAGAAAAGCGCTCGCCAAGCAGACGCGACTTACGCAGCGACGCAACAGGCACTGATCCTTCGCGTGTCACAAGCATATTTTGAAGTTCTACGCGCGCAAGATAATCTTGTTTTCGTACGAGCAGAAAAAGCCGCAGTGGGTCGTCAATTAGAGCAAACTAAACAGCGTTTTGAAGTAGGTTTGTCTGCAATCACTGACGTGCATGACGCACAAGCTCAGTACGACCAAGTGCTAGCGGACGAAGTGTTGGCAGAAAACGCGCTAACTAATAGCTACGAGTCACTGCGTGAAATTACAGGCCAAGAGCACAAAGATCTCAACATTTTGGATACTGGCCGCTTCACCGCTAGCCCATCGACCGTACCAGCTGAATCACTCATTGATGAAGCAAAAACCAAAAACCTGACCTTGCTATCTTCACGTATTCTTCAAGACATCGCGCGTGACAATATTTCACTAGCAAGCTCTGGCCACTTACCAACGCTCTCTCTAGATGGTGGTTACAATTACGGAGATTACTCAGGAACGGACAACACATTCAATAGTGGCCTAAACCGCAATGCCAATAGTGACCGTACTAGTGACAACTTCAATATCGGTGTGAACCTTGCTGTACCGCTATATACAGGTGGTAACGTAACCTCTCAAACCAAACAAGCTGAATACGCATACGTGGCAGCAAGCGAAGATCTTGAAGCACAGTACCGTAGCGTAGTCAAAGATGTTCGCGCACAAAACAACAACATTAACGCCTCTATCGGCGCATTACGTGCGTATGAGCAAGCGGTTATTTCTGCACGCTCTGCACTAGAAGCAACAGAAGCTGGCTTTGATGTAGGTACTCGTACTATCGTTGATGTACTGGACGCGACTCGTCGTCTATACGATGCGAACAAAAACCTATCGAACGCTCGTTACGACTACATTTTAAGTGTTCTTCAGCTACGCCAAGCAGTTGGTACGCTAAGCGAACAAGACATCTTAGACGTTGATGCAGGTTTGAAAGCGGCAAAATAACCGCGAATTGAATACTTCAGGTCTTAATAAATAAAAACGCCAGTTGAGTTATCAGCTGGCGTTTTTTATTACTTGTAGTTCAGAGCCTAAAAGTGTCTCTTAGCATCAAGTATCATAAAGGCCGCACTTAGCGACCTTTATGAGCAAATAGCATTTCAATGCTAACAAACAGCAGGCTTAGCCCTTACCGCCTTTGATTGCATTAATGATTTCACTGGTCGAGCAGCCATCTTCAAAGTTCAATACACGAACTTCACCACCCGCCGCAATGACTTCTTTACCACCAGCAATATCTTCTGGTTTGTAGTCACCGCCTTTTACTAGCAAGCTTGGTAGAACTTCTGAGATCAAACGCTGCGGCGTATCTTCACTAAATGGTACAACCCAATCCACAGCGCCCAAACCTGCCAACACCGCCATGCGGCGATCGGTTGGGTTTACCGGACGACCAGGGCCTTTAAGGCGTTTTACTGACTCATCGGTATTTACCGCAACGATTAGGCGATCGCCCAGTTCAGCAGCATGGTTTAAGTAAGACACATGGCCAGCGTGTAGAATATCAAAGCAGCCATTTGTCATAACGACTTTCTCGCCACGAGCACGTGCTTTTTTCACCGCTTCGATCAGTGCTTTTTCTGAAATAACACCGTAATCCGTGTCTTGGCTGCCATGTACCGCTTCAGCTAATTCAATCTCAGAAAGCGTTGACGTGCCTAGTTTACCAACTACAACACCTGCCGCTGCGTTTGCTAGTGCACACGCTTCTTCAAATGATTTGCCTGCGGCAACAGACGCTGCCAATACAGAGATAACCGTGTCGCCCGCACCTGTCACGTCGTACACTTCTTTCGCTTGAGTTGGAAGGTGGAACGGTTCCTGACCACGACGAATCAAGGTCATTCCGTTTTCGCTGCGTGTCACCAAAAGCGCTTCAAATTCAAACTCTTCAACCAAAGCCAGTGCTTTCTCTACTAGCTCTTGGTCAGATTTCACTTTACCTACAACGTCTTCGAACTCTTTCATGTTTGGCGTAAGAAGTGTTGCGCCACGGTAGCGTTCAAAATCCGCACCTTTCGGGTCAATGAAAACCGGAATATTTGCTGCGCGCGCTTTTTGAATGTATGCCTGAACATGCTCTAACGAGCCTTTTGCATAGTCAGACATAATCACGGCTTTAACGTTTGGCAGTGCGGCATCCATTCGAGATAACACTGGCGCAGAATCTGTGTTTTCAAACTTGTCTTCGAAGTCGAGACGAATAAGCTGTTGTCCACGGCTCATTACACGAAGCTTCGTAATCGTTGGGTAATCAGGCAGTGCAACGAAATCGCACTTCACATTGAGTGAGCTCAGCGTCTCCGTCAGCACTTTTGCAGGCTCATCTTCCCCAGTTAGACCAACAATGTGAGCATGGCCACCTAGTGATGCGATGTTCATCGCAACGTTCGCAGCACCACCAGGACGCTCTTCATTGTTTTCTACTTTTACAACAGGAACCGGCGCTTCAGGAGAAATGCGCCCGGTTGGGCCATACCAGTAACGATCTAGCATGACATCACCGATGATGAGCACACCAGCGCTGTTGTAATCAGGTAGAATTGGTTTCATTGTTGGTCTCCAAAAATTAAATCGAAGTGAGTTTATCACAGCCCTTATCGAGGCTAAATATATGGTCTTAACTGAACCACTGATTCCAAGCCTGTTTTACCCACTCCCTTTCGGCAACAAACTTGTCTTCCACCACATCAGCGTCTAAATTGAGTAGATTTCGTCGGTGTATTTCGTTGCGCATTGTCGTGTAAGCACGTATCAACTGCATTGCTTGGTCTTCGTCCATGACATTTTGCGCAATGAGCGTTTCAAAGATGCGCACATTATCACACCAACGCGTCAATTTCGGCTTATCGTGACTATAGTTGAGCACTAGGTACTGAGCGAGAAATTCGATATCGGTAATCCCACCCACATCTTGCTTGAGCATAAAGCGGCCTGGCTTTTTCCCCCCAAGATGACCGCGCATTTTTTCTCTCATTTCGACAACGTCTTTTTTCAGTTCAGCTTGATCGCGTGCTTTGCACAACACATCATGCCGCGTATTGTGAAATGCGATCGCCAGTGGTTCATCACCATAAATCATGCGCGCGCGGACAAGTGCTTGATGCTCCCATGTCCACGCGTCTTGATGTTGATAGTCGTCGAACGCGTCCGTTGGGCTAACCAACAAACCCGATGCACCGGACGGACGCAATCGGGTATCGACCTCGTATAAAATACCGGAAGCGGTGCGAGTGGAGAAAATATGAATGATACGCTGTGCTAAACGAAGGTAGAACTGACGACCATCAATCTCTTTTTTGCCGTCAGTGTAGACATTGACTGGGCAGTCATGCATGAAGACAATATCCAAGTCGGAGTTATAGCCGAGCTCCCACCCTCCGACTTTACCATAGCCAATTACAGCAAAGCCTTTGCCTTCACGATCTTTCACATGCGTTGGCTCGCCATACTTTTCAGATACTTGCAACCAAGCCTGACAGATCACCGCATCCACGATAGCTTCCGCTAAATAAGTTAAATGGTCACTCACTTTCATCACTGGCAATGCGCCAGCAATATCTGCCGCTGCAATACGCAAAATACAAATTTGCTTAAACTGACGCAACGCTTCCATTTGCTGTTCCATATCATCTTCAGGAATACGCGCCAAATAATCACGCAGCTCTGTACGGTAACTGTCTAATGGAATGGGATTGTACAGCTGCGCAGGGTCGATTAACTCATCAAGCAAGATAGGATAACGAGACAGCTGCTCTGAAATCATTGGGCTTGCGGTACACAAACGTACGAGCTGCACCAGAGCCGCTGGATGCTCATCCAATAATTCCAAGTAAGTTGTGCGAGTGCAGATGTTGTGTAGCAAATGAAGTACACGAGATAAACCAAACTGTGCATCAGGATGGGCAAAGACCGCATCAAACACTTTCGGCATCAAACGATTGAGCACTTCGCGTCCACGTGGGCCTAACGTTTTTTTGGCCAGATCGGTTTTAAAGTTGATGATGGTTTTCGCGCATGAAGCAAAGTCTTCAATCTGAATATCTTGCAGCAGGATATGCTCAAGAACGTCTTGTTTGTCGGCCATATCCCATAGCTCATGAAAATGACGAGCAACGGTAGTCCCCTCGTCTTCTTCATCATCACCAATTAGTGATTCAAAAACTTGGTGAACATTTGCCATATGCTGCTGGGTTTGCTCAATTAATTGCTCCCAACAGCTCATTTTCATCGCGGTGGCGAGCTTTAAGCGTTCGGTTTCGCAATCAGGCAGCGTCTGGGTTTGCTTATCCGCCATTGCTTGCAACAAGTTTTCTAATTGACGCAAGTACTTGTATGCGGCTTCTAGATCGCTGACTTCTTGTGGAGTAAGCAATGCCAGCTCTTCAATGCCTTGCAGCGTTTCCAACAGCCCTCGATTACGCAAAGAAGGCTCTCGACCACCTCGAATTAATTGAAAAACTTGAGCGATAAATTCAATTTCTCGGATGCCACCCGCACCTAGCTTAATGTTGTTATTCAACCCTCGGCGGCGAACCTCGCTACTGATCATCGACTTCATTCGTCGCAAAGATTGAATCGCACTGAAATCAATATAACGACGAAAAACAAAAGGGCGCAGCATTTGGCGTAGCTCTTGATACTGCGGGTACATCTCACATCCCATCACCCGAGCTTTGATCATCGCGTAGCGTTCCCAATCTCGCCCCTGTTCTTGGTAATAATCTTCAAGTGCGGCATAGCTCATTACCAAGGGGCCACTTTCTCCAAATGGGCGAAGTCGCATGTCGACGCGGTAGCAAAAACCATCGAAGGTTTGTTGGTCGAGCGCTTTGATGATGCGTTGACCAAGACGAGTAAAGAACTGGGCATTGGCAATGCTTCGGCGTGCGCCTTGGGTTTCGCCATTCTCTGGGTACGTGAAAATTAGATCAATATCGGAAGAAAAGTTTAGCTCGCCACCACCCAGTTTCCCCATGCCGATAATTAACATCGGCTGCACTTCACCGTCCTCACTTGTTGGCGTGCCCCACTCCTGACAACACACTTGATATTGCCATTGATAGGTTTCAAAAATCATCGCTTCTGCCAACTCAGATAAGTGGCTTAAAGACGTCTCTAGAGACCATGCATGCGTGAAATCCTTCCACGCAATGTACACCATTTCTCGATTGCGAAACTGACGCAATACGCGATGACCAGACATCTCATCAGGACATTGTTCCAACAGTTCAGCAAGGCGTGAGCGGTAAGACTCCTGACGACTTGGCTGCGCTAACATACTTGGCAACTCACGGGCTAGGACTTCATCGCGATGAATGGCTTCAGTTATAAACTGGCTTAAGCCCGCCACATAACGAAATTGCTGCGCAACCTCATCGGGCCAAAGGGGAAAATAACCTGCGTCTTGGGCGTTTTGTACGGCAGATTCAGCGATAGAAATCAGTGGCGAAGGCAGCTGCATTTTTCTTCCTTGTTTGAAAAGCACGGTAACTCATTCTTTATACCAGACTGAAAGCAAATAAAAACGCCCACAAAAGGTTTGTGGGCGTTTTATCAAAAGTTCGGGATCGAATATTAAACTTGGAAAGATTTGATCTTCTTGTCTAGCTCACCTGCATTATTTTGCATCATTTCAGAGGTTTCTAGCAGCTCGGTAACAACAACAACTGAGGCTTCAACCAACTCACGTACATTGGTGAGGTTTTGGCTCATCTCTTCTGCAACACTGCTTTGCTGACCAGACGCCGTCGCGATCTGGAAGTTCATGTCATTGATTTGCGTCACTTGCCCAACAATACCATCGAGCTCAGATCCAGCATTAGAAACCAGCTCGTTTCCATCTGCCGCTTCTACAACGCTTTTTTCCATGAGTTCTACCGCAGATTCAGCACTGGTTTGCAGCTGTGCGATCATCTCTTGAATTTCTACCGTCGCTTGTTGTGTACGTTGGGCAAGGTTACGAACTTCATCTGCAACCACAGCAAAACCCCGCCCAGCCTCGCCAGCTCGCGCCGCTTCAATCGCCGCATTCAGTGCAAGCAGGTTGGTTTGTTCAGAAATGCCTTGAATCGTCCCTACAACGCTACCAATGGCTTCAACACGTTCTTCAACTTGGTTAACCGCTTGTGCCGATGAAGCGATATCCGACGAAAGTTCACTCATTTTCGCCATTGTACTTTGCAAGAACTGCTGACCAGAAATTGCTTGTGCGGAAGCTTGCTCTGTTAGAGAAGATGCCGTCTGGGCATGTTCCGCAACCGTTTGGACCGTCGACGACATTTCACTCATCGCCGTAGCAAGTTGATCAATTTCGTTAAACTCTTCTTGCGCCGATTCCTTCGTTTCCGACATGCTCAGCGTCATGACTTCGGTGAGCGTTGATAATTCATCAGACGCATTAATTTGCATTTGAATCACATCGTGCAATTGTCGACGTGTCTTTTCTAATTCACGTGCCACGTCTCCGTATTCATCTTTACAATCCATACCAAATGGAACAGAGAGGTTCTTGCTCGCCATCAGTTTGATCGCGTCGCTCAGATACTGTGTTTGACGCAACATCACTCTAGCCGCCGCTAATAAGAGCACGACAAAAACCACTATCAATAAGGCGGTTTGCCAAGCAACTTGCGTTAAGTATGCTTCATAATGCTGTTGGGCAACTTGCGCGTTTTGTGTCGCCGCTAAAAGTGAGTCGTAAAAAGTGTTTGCGTCCCACAGTTGTTTTGCCACGATCTGGACAGTACTGAAGACCATCAACATGACCATTTTAGGCACCAGTCGAATGTCGGATATGACCCTTTCCCATGGCTTAAATGCCAGCTTTTCCATTGTCAGTTCTCCACCGAGTCTTATATAGTCTTTATCTATAATCTTTATATTACTTATAGTTATGTTCGCGCTTTGCGTGGTTACGCGATTTATTTTGAGCTTCGTATGAAAAACAATGATATCAAAGACAGCACACGACCGATGGGCCTGTTGTCACTAATATTGTCTTTTATGGCACTATTTGTGATCTCTGGCTTGTTGTTTTTCCCGATCGATCACGAAACCCGTCAAGTTCTTATCGGTCTGGATTTCATAATCTGTAGTATTTTCCTACTACAGCTCACCATTGATTTGATCCGGTCCACAGATCGCTGGTTATTCCTTAAACGTCATTGGATAGATTTCGTGGCGAGCATCCCATTGATAGAGCCCCTGCGCTTTGCTCGTATTTTTCATATTATGCGAGTGGTATTAGTACTGCGTTCGTCAAAGTTCATTTTGCATCAGCTCAAAGAAAACCGCCGCGAAACCACGGTCGCCTCTATACTGCTATTGATGGTTATCCTCATAACACTCGGTTCTAGTGCAATGCTGTTTATCGAAGCGAAAAACCCAGAAGCGAATATTCGTACTGGCGCCGATGCTTTGTGGTGGGTATTTGTAACAATCTCAACGGTTGGTTACGGCGATCATTATCCAGTGACCTCCATAGGAAAGTTTTTGGCTGTCATCATCATTGTTTGCGGGGTGGGTATCTTTGGTATGATCTCGGGTCTTATCACCTCTATCCTTACTGCCCCAACGAAACAACAGACGCACAGTTCAATCAATAAAGAACGTATGCTCGAGCAGCTCCTAAGCCAACAAGCGCAAATACTAGAACGACTCGATTTCATGGAAAAAGAGCTACAACAACGTAAAACAGAGACAAAAAAATAGGACCATGCGGTCCTATTTTTTTGTTCTTATCACCAGAACGATCATTCACGCCAATAAGGCTGAACTTCCACACTGATCGCTCGGGTTTGATCCATTGCATGCAAAATTGAGCGCTCTTGACGGTGCAACCAGCGTTCTAACTGCTCTTTTTCTGCGTCTTCCAGCATATCAACCAACGGGAGCAAGTGGTTCAGCATTAGCAGATCATCGATACCATGCACCAGATCCGCCCATGGTAAACGGAAGCTGTTACGCTCATCCGAGTTATACAAACTCGCGAAACCAATACCAGTATAGAGGTTACGCAATAAGCGATAACGCTGATCAACGTACTCTTGCGCCGTCAAATCGCGCTCTGCTGGGAAAGCTTCCATTAGCTCAGCCCAAGTGCGATCGAGCTGAGTAACTGAAAACGGCATGATGTTACTTGCCATTTTTTCACGTGCTTTTTCATCAAGAAATGGCTGCCAACCGCGCGCCAAGATCCAGCGGCTTAGATCCAGCAGTAACCCTGTGTAACGCGCGGAATTGAGCAACCCTAGCACTTCTTCACGGCTTGGCAACTCTTGTAACTGCTGAGTCAACTCAGATACTAAGAACTTACGCGCATCCAACTTGCGCAGCACATTGCCTTTGTCATCTAAAAGCTCTTCAAGGTGTGCATGCTCATCCAACCAACTCAGTTCTTCTTCCAACCATTTAAGCTCTTGGCGCAGAATCGCGCTCGCGCGACGAGGGACAATCCCGCCAAAAATAGTCAATGTTTGACGAATGAAACGAATGGCATTATTGATTTCACGCAGTGCTTCCACGCTGTCACGCTCAGCATAAATTTGCTCGTGATAATGCCAATGAGACAAAGCGTGCTCTAAAGAGTTGATCAAGCAAAATTCAACGGTATCCGTCGGACTACTGTCCACAAGTGCCAATGATTTTACTTCATCACCCGCATAACCACTTGCAAGTCGATAACCTTTCGCCGCTTTGCTCAAGTTACCCAAGCGCATACCGCCTTGCTCGCAAAAGCTGCGTGCCAGCGTGAATAAAGCTTCGGTTTGGCCTGACTTAAGTTCCAGTTCAACTTCGCAAATCGGCTCTTGCTTCTCTTCTTCGTCTTCACCTTTGGCTACAACTAAGCCTTGGTCAAAGGCAACTTCAATCTGACTGCCATCGGGCATGCCAATCAGCCATTGTTCACGTGTGAAGTTGGTCGAGAATAATGGCATAAGCTCGGATTGCAGCGTTTCTGCATCTTTACCTGGAGGCCAAATATCTAGAGGATGAAGCGACAGATTAGGCTCGTCGCTAGTGTGCTCAGCATTGTATTCTGGTCTTTGATGTAAGCCTGCGACGACGCGTCCTGCTGTCTTTACGGTTTGGACGAATACATCATCAAAACGGCGAATTCTTAAACCAATGTCGTGCTTTCGAAGCCATTTATCGGCAGTATCAAAATAGGTGTTACCCAAGTCACGACAACTATGCTGAAGTACTTTTGTCTCAGAAATTTTTTCTTTTAAAGTTTCTGAAAATTCAGGAGAAACAAAAAACTTCAGTTCTATTTCGGTTTCCATAGCTATACCTTTCAAAGCAGATAGAAACAGGATATTGCGTAATTTCTCACACGGCAAGAGAGAAATATCGCCGGAATGATGATCTAAAACAGTTTTAATGAGCGATTTAATGCGTTACCATGCGCGCCTTTATAGCCATCGTTCAACATTTCGCCAAGCACTCAGAAATGGTGTATGTTTTTTTAAGGTTATAGTTATTAGGTTGAATGACCATGCCAGTAAATACAATTATGGGGTTATTTGCAAAGTCCCCAATTAAGCCTTTGCAACGCCACGTTGTGTGTGTCAACGAATGTTGTTCACACTTGGTGAAATTCTTTGAAGTATCTTCAAAGGGTGATTGGGAAAAAGCAGCAGAAATCCGTGCACAAATTTCTCACCTAGAGAAAGAAGCGGATGTGCTGAAACGTGAAATCCGTCTAAAACTGCCTCGCGGTTTGTTCATGCCAGTCGACCGTACTGACATGCTTGAGCTTTTGACTCAACAGGACAAACTTGCAAACCTGGCAAAAGACATTGCTGGCCGTGTATATGGTCGTCAACTTGTCATCCCTGAGGCTCTCCAACCAAACTTCCTCGCTTACGTTCAACGTTGTCTTGATGCTGCCGATCAGGCGCAAAAGGTAATCAATGAACTTGATGAATTGCTAGAAACCGGCTTCAAAGGCCGTGAAGTGACGCTCGTCGCTGAAATGATTCATCAATTAGACGTTATCGAAGATGATACCGATGCCATGCAGATTGAACTTCGCCAGCAGTTGATGGTGATTGAAGCTGACATGAACCCTATCGATGTCATGTTCCTATACAAGATTCTTGAATGGGTAGGTGGTATTGCCGACCAAGCGCAGCGCGTAGGTGCTCGTTTGGAAGTCATGCTATCTCGATCTTAAAACATAAAGTTAACGACATAACGAAGAGCATAATTAACACGTGTCATAGGGACGATGACTATTTTCATCGTCTTATGGTTTGGCGCGCGTAAAATTTTGTTCCGCTTGTTATAAAACAACTAGGTATTACGATGGATATCCTTGCGAACTACGGCACTGTCCTGATTATTGTTGCAGCGATTTTTGGTTTCATGATGGCGATTGGTATTGGCGCGAACGACGTTGCTAATGCGATGGGTACATCTGTAGGTTCAAAAGCGCTAACTGTAAAACAAGCTATCATCATTGCGATGATCTTCGAATTTGCAGGTGCTTACCTTGCAGGCGGTGAAGTAACCGACACTATCCGTAAAGGTGTAATCGAAACTTCTTTATTTGCTAGTCAACCAGATGTTCTTGTCTACGGCATGATGTCTGCGCTTTTAGCAGCAGGTACATGGCTGCTTCTTGCTTCTTACATGGGCTGGCCAGTATCAACGACTCACTCAATCATCGGTGCAATCATTGGTTTTGCATGCGTATCAGTAGGTACTGAAGCGGTTGACTGGGGCAGCGTTCAAGGCATTGTTGGTAGCTGGATTATTACGCCAGTGATTTCAGGTTTCTTTGCTTACGTTATCTTTGTCAGCGCACAGCGCCTGATTTTTGATACTGAGAACCCTCTGTTTAACGCGAAACGTTTTGTACCTGTTTACATGTTCATCACAACAATGGTGATTGCACTTGTAACCATCAAAAAAGGTCTAAAACACGTTGGTCTTCACCTGACCAATGGTGAAGCCTGGATGTGGGCAGCAGCAGTTTCAGCACTTGTGATGATTGGCGGCTACGTATACATCCAGAAAAAATTCGCTAATCGCGAAGAAGACCGCAGCTTTTCTGGCGTGGAAGGTATCTTCAGCGTTCTGATGGTTATCACCGCTTGTGCGATGGCATTTGCACACGGTTCAAACGACGTTGCAAACGCCATTGGTCCACTGTCTGCTGTCGTATCGACTGTTGAACACATGGGCGAAATCAGCACGAAAAGCACCATCGCTTGGTGGATTCTACCTCTTGGTGGTATTGGTATCGTGGTCGGTCTTGCAACACTAGGTCACAAAGTAATGGCAACCGTTGGTACAGGCATCACTGAGCTAACGCCTAGCCGCGGTTTTGCAGCACAGCTAGCAACAGCATGTACGGTAGTTCTAGCGTCTGGTACAGGCCTGCCAATTTCAACCACTCAAACATTGGTTGGTGCGGTTCTCGGAGTTGGCTTTGCTCGTGGTATCGCAGCACTGAACCTAGGCGTAGTTCGTAACATCGTGGCATCATGGATCGTTACACTACCAGCGGGTGCGTTATTGGCCGTAGTATTCTTCTACGGACTTCAAGCGATGTTCGCTTAAGACACTCGTCAATAGAATGTAAGCGCTTTGTCATTATTGACTCAAACGCACAGAAAGGGAGGCTTTGCCTCCCTTCTTTGTTGCACCGAAGTTTGAAACTGCATACTATTCGTCTATTTCCGGCTCCAATCATTCGGTGCCAACGCTGTCTCCAAGAAAAATCGTTAAGGGATTTACTGTGAAAAAACTAATCATCACGGTTTTGTTTACTTTGCTAGCAGCGCCAGCGGCCCTAGCAGCAGACCGTTATATTTCTGATGACCTCTTCACTTTTATGCACTCAGGTCCAAATAACACCTACCGTATTATTGGTAGTGTTAACGCCGGTTCTAAAGTACAACTGATTAAAACCAACCGAGATACTGGCTACACGCAAGTTCGTGATGACCGTGGTCGCACTGGTTGGGTACAAAGCAAGTTTGTGACAAACCAAGAGAGCATGGCAATTCGCCTTCCTCGCATTGAGAAAGAGCTAGCCGAAGTAAAAGAGCAGCTTGCTAATGCTCGTCAAACTTCTGATGCAGAGAAAGCAGGTCTTGTTACCTCTCTCGAAACACGTAACCAACAAATTTCAGATCTAGAAAATAAATACTCTGAGATCAGTGATCAGCTTACTTCTGTTGAAACAGAAAACCGCGAGCTACGCGCAAAGCTGGATACACAAAAAGATGACATGCTGCTTAAGTACTTCACTTATGGCGGCGGTGTTGCAGGTTTAGGTTTACTATTTGGTTTGATTCTTCCGCATGTCATGCCTCGTAGAAAGCGCTCTCCTGCGGGTTGGGCATAAACCCTTACGCTTTTATCTTTAAAAAGAACGCAAAAGCCAGTCGATATTGACTGGCTTTTTAGTTTGCTTCGTTTGATAGAAGTGAGTACTACTCCCCCATTGAACTAGAGGCTCGACGACGATCCGTTGCGCCATAAAGCTTGCCATCTTTTAGCTCAATTGCATTCAAACCGCTTACCACTGGAATAACGTGCACTGGGTAGCCAAGCTCCATAAACTCAGGCACCAACATTTCTGCGAACGTTTTCTTTTCCACCAGCAAACCAGTCGGGTCATAAGACTTGGTGCGGTCTATCTTAGTGCCATACTGGATGTTTGGTAAGTCAATAGCCTCTTGCGCTGATAAATTCCAATCCAGCACCCCAACCACGGTTTTGAGTACATACCCCGGGATTTGTGAACTACCTGGTGACCCAACCACCAAACGCAAGTTATCATCACTGTCCATCACCATTAATGGCGTAATAGCCGAACGTGGACGCTTGCCCGCTTCAATTGAGTTTTGCGTAGGCTTGCCGTTAACCGTTGGCTGAGGTGAGAAGTTAGCCATCTGCGCATTCAAGATAACGCCATCGACCATCACACCCGAGCCCATACCCGTGCCAACGGTGCTGGTCATCGCAATTGCATTTCCATCTCTATCGACGATAGAAATATGCCCTGTATCTTTGCTCTCGAAGCCTTGATATTGCGCATACTGAGTTTGCGTTATCTGTCCTGCTTTTGGATCCTCTTTTAAAGTGCCATTATCAGGGATTAAATCACGTCTCTGATCTAGATAGGCTTTAGACAACAACTGTTCAACTGGCGTTTCCACATAATCCGGATCTCCGGCATACGCAATACGATCGGCTTTTGCAATTCGCATCGCTTCAGTCATGAGACGCCAAGGTTCCACATCCGTTTTCGCCATATGGGCAATGTCATAGGGTGCGAGCAGTTCAAGACTCTGAGCGACCATCACACCGCCCGAAGCTGGGTAACCAAAAGAGACGATTTTATTCCCACGGTAGTCGCTCTCAATGATGTCACGCTGCTTCACTTGGTAATGTTTAAAATCTTCTAAAGACAACTTCTCGTGTTGGTCATCAATACGACTATTAACCGTCTCTACGATGTGCTGACCAAGCTCACCACCATAAAGGTAACGATCGCCTTGTTGCGCGATCTTCCTCAGCGTCTCAGCCATCTTAGGGTTCTTCATCAAGGTTCCCGTCGGCTTAATATCGTCCCCTTGCCAATACAAGGCTTTCACTTCCGGATCTTGCTCAAGTCGGCTTTGCTCTCTTACTACGATGTCGTAGGTGTAGCTGTTCATCGCGTACCCATTGCTCGCCAATGTAATCGCCGGCTTAATCAGCTCTGCCCATGGCAACTTGCCATATTGTTCATGAGTGGTGTAAAGCAACCGCAATGTGCCCGGAACCGCAACAGAACGAGGGCCTAATATTTCGTTGCGACTGAGTACTTCCCCATTCTCAACAAACATTTCAGGGTTCGCGCTAGAGGGCGCTTCATCTCGACCATCAAGGGCCAGAAATTTTTTCTCGTCATGTTGATAAAACAGCGCGAAAGTCCCGCCGCCAATTCCGGTCATATCTGGCTCAACGACAGACATCACCATCTGCATCGCGACCATAGCATCAACAGCATTACCGCCTTCTTTCAATATTGAGTAACCGGTACTGCTCACGTAAGGATTCGTCGCACTGACCATGAAATCTTGCCCGCGACTATCTGGTGTAACTGGGAATGGGTCTGGCTTTGCTGCATAGCTTGTCGATGCAACAATGCTTAAAGAAAAAATCAGAATACGCATGTGTCTCTGTTTAGACTCCTATTATGTGATGGGGTCTAACGTGGACCAAGTCATTACTCCGAAGTTCGTGAAGATGGTGTCTTTTTACACAACGCTGACTGGAATCGCGCTATCAATAGATGAATGATATTGGTGCTATTTAAACGACTGAGGAAAGCTATATTTTGCTTGTTTGAGTATCTAGAAATCATCACCAGAATAGATGCAAAAGATGCTCTGAAAAATAAAAAGCCAGCGATATGATTTCGCTGGCTTGATGTGTTTCTACAAGAGTTACCCTTTCCACTCATACAACGCTGGTATACGAATTTGCTCACCTTGGAACTCAACAATCACAGCTTGCGGTTGTATTTCTCTTAGAGTGACCTGATCATCAACGACATCCCCCTGATGATACTCAACATTGTTAATTTTCACCCAACGGCGATTTTCATCACTAGCGTACATATGGGTTTGCAAATTAAGCGCAGGTAGACGCCCTTGCCACTGGTGAGCGTTGCGCTCTAAATCGTTCACGCGTGCCGTTTGTGATGACGAATTGTCATCATCTCGGGATAAGGCATTTTCGACCTTCCTAGCTAAATCTGGAGATAATGAGGATAAATCCAGATCATCCAAAGACAACCCGAGGTCCTCTTCAGCAGCAGAAGTCGTTTGGGTTGATGCTGAGTCGCGTGTTTCATCTCTGCTTGGTGTATGGCTCGTGTATTCATCGGGGGTGGTAAATGTACCAAAATCACGCGATAGCTCTGCACTTGGCCACTCTCTTGGCAATTGGGCCAACTGGGTGTTCTCTGGATAGTCTAATACTTTGAAAGGTGATACCACTTCGACCTTTTCTATCGGGGACGTTGTATCTACTTCAACACTCGGTGCAAAGAGATCTAAGTACCAAGCGACTCCGATAGCAGAAGCAGTGATTGGCAGCAAGAACAGACCTATATGTTTCACAGCTGACATTATGCGTCCTCCTTCTCTATTCTCGCCAGTTGAGGCGCATCTGGCTGAACATTTTGCTGAAGTCGGTCTAGCGTTCGCTTACCTGCAATACCATCGACACCAATTCCTTGCCAACGTTGAAATAACTCGACTCGCTCTTTCATCGCACCATCAAAAATAGACGTTTCAAGCAGTGGCTCACTCACCGCTTCTGCTAATAATCGGTCTAATACTTCAATCGCAGGGCCTTCCATGTCTAAACGTAATGTTTCATTCAGCGGAGCATGCCGCAGTTCGATAATATTGCCCTGCCACAACGGCTTTAGCCACGAAACTGGCAGACGCAGACGCTGCTTGCCATTGAGCACTTCAGCTTGGTCATTACCGACGGCATATAGAATGACATACCCAACATCACCTTGATAATTCAACTCCAAGATCACAGGGCGATTTTGTTGCATCAACAGCGGCCAAGTCGCCATTTTACGCTCACAACGCATAGTCGACTGCGGTTCTGACAAACAAAGATTATCGCGAACCGATGCTTGATACCCCCACAAACGATACAAATCATTTACAGCGAGGTTCGACTGTTTTTGTGTTAACAATAAATCACGCTGCTCATCCGTTAACTGTTGGCTTACGACGGTTGGTGTTGGCTCTACTCTTGGCTCCGTCACTTGTGTCAACACTGACGTCGCTTGAGCTGGCATATAATTCACGACCGCCCACCCCGTACTTAATGCAGCAATAAGGCCTACCGTGACAGAGCCCCAAGCAGGCCAACGGAAAGTCCGGCGCTCTTTTTTATCTTGCTGATAAATATCTGCCTGAAACTGCATCACCTCTTCACAGGCCTGCTGAACGGTTTGCTTATCCACCACCACATTACCCTGGTGATAACTAATGTTGAGGGATTTGTCACAGATAAGGTTGATGAGCCGCGGTATACCGTGACTGTATTTGGCTATAAGTTTACAAGAAGCACGATTAAACAGTTGCTGGTCGCCACCTGCTGTATGTAGTCGAAATGCGATGTAATCTTCTGTCTCTTTTTCATCCAACGGCAACAGGTGATAACGCCCGGTAATACGCTGGGCAAGTTGGCGTAGTTGTGTTGTTTGTAATAACCGCTGCAATTCAGGCTGCCCGACCAACAACACTTTGAGCAATTTTCTGGTATCGGTTTCCAAGTTGGTCAACAAGCGCAACTGCTCTAGAACGTCGGCAGCAAGGTGTTGAGCCTCATCAATGACCAGCAATGTCTGCCAGCCTGAACGATAATTACGCAGCAAATATTGATGGATAACCTGGTTTAGCTGTTTGAGGTTTGCATCTGGCGGATAGGTGATTTTGAACTCATCGCAAATGGCTTCGAGCAAGTCTCTACTCGAAAACGTGGGATTGAGGATAAGACCCGCTTTGGTGTTATCACCCAAATTCGCCAGCATCGCTTTTGCGACGGTCGTTTTGCCTGTACCTACTTCGCCAGTAAGCATAGCAAAGCCACCGCCATCGCCTAGCCCAGCTTGGAGATGTGTGATTGCCTCTTTGTGACGTTGGCTTAAATACAAATAACGTGAGTTTGGAACAATCGAAAATGGTTGTTCGACAAACCCAAAAAAGTCCTTATACATTAGGCTCTCCAGCTAAAAAACCACCTGGGAATAGTCAGACATGGTATAAACGCTCTTCTTCTATTCTTAGGAGTAAAGAAAAGTACCATTGCTTGCTACAATGTCCAACGGCATATCCATAAATTAAGAGGTAATTCGTGCAAGTTTATTTAGTAGGTGGCGCAGTTCGAGATAAATTGCTCGGAATTGATAGTTATGACAACGACTGGGTGGTCGTAGGCGCGACGCCCGAGATGATGCTGTCCCAAGGATACACCGCCGTTGGTAAAGACTTTCCTGTATTTCTGCATCCCAAAAGTAAAGAAGAATATGCCCTTGCACGAACAGAGAGAAAGTCAGGTTCTGGTTACACTGGTTTTGAATGTTTCTTCGATCAAAACGTCACCTTAGAAGAAGATTTGATACGTCGTGATTTAACCATTAACGCGATGGCAATGGAGAGTGATGGCACGATCCATGACCCATATGGTGGCCAGCAAGATCTCAACGATAAACTGCTACGCCATGTATCAGACGCCTTTATTGAAGACCCTCTACGCGTTTTACGTGTCGCTCGCTTCGCAGCGAAGCTTGCTGATCTAAACTTTACGGTTGCCGACGAAACCATGCGGTTAATGCGTCACATGGCAGAGTCCGGAGAGCTGAGCACACTGACTCCCGAGCGTGTTTGGCAAGAATGGCATAAATCTCTCTCTACTCCTCGCCCTGATATTTTCTTATCGGTTCTACGAGACTGTGGTGCATTAACCGTGGTGTTACCTGAAATTGATGCACTATTTGGCGTACCTCAACCTGAGAAGTGGCATCCAGAAATCGATACTGGCATCCATACTTTGATGGTGGCAGAGCAAGCCGCAAAATTGAGTAACTCACTCCCCGTCAGGTTTGCCGCCCAAGTGCATGACTTGGGTAAGGGCGTGACGCCAGAGAGCGAATGGCCAAGCCACAAAATGCATTGCCATACAGGATTAAAACTGATCAAAAAGCTGTGCGAACGTGTCCGGGTACCAAATGAGTTTCGTGATTTAGCCTTGATGGTGTGCGAACAGCACTCCAATATTCATCGCGCGGCTGAACTTAAACCACAAACCATAATTAAAATACTCAATAAACTTGATGTGTGGCGTAAGTCCGAACGTCTGCAAGATATCTTGCTTTGCTGCCAAGCGGATCACGCTGGTCGTAAAGGACTGGAAACGCAACCATATCCACAGGCGGATATTTTTAGGCAAGCCTACCAAGCAGCAGCGGCAGTTGACGTTCAAGCCATTATCAAAGAGGGCTTTAAAGGCCCTGCGATTCGTGACGAGCAAGAAAAACGACGTATTGAAGCAGTGAAAGCAGCACTTAAGAAGTAACGAACAAACAAAAACGCCCGCGGATTTCGCGGGCGTTTTTCGTTAACATCAATTATGCACTTAATAGAAAAGCGAACAAACCGACGCCCAAAATGAGACGGTAAATCACAAACGGTGTCATGCCCATTCGTGAAATCATCTTCAAGAAGAAGTGGATACAGATGTACGCACTGATAAACGATGTGATAATGCCAGTCATTAAGAAACCAACATGGACAGGTTCACCACTGGTCACTAACTTCATGCCTAAGTAGCTACCAGCTAATGTAATGATTGGGATCGACATTAAAAACGAAAATCGGGCAGCCGCTTCTCGAGTAAAGCCAAGGTAAAGCGCTGCTGTGATGGTCGCCCCTGAACGTGAAGTTCCAGGAATCATCGCTAAGGCTTGAGCAATACCGATAAATACAGCTTTCTTCCAACCCGCTTGGTATTCATCGGCAACGAGTTTAGCGTTTTTGTCTACCCACCATAGCAACAGGCCAAATACGATCGTAGTAGTCGCGATGACGTAAGCGCTACGTAGATACACTTCAATGATGTCTTTCATCAATAAGCCGAACACACAAGCTGGAATCGTCGCAATCACGATCATCCAAGCCAATTTAGCTTCTTTACTGCGATCTCCTTTAAAGATCGAAGCAAATAACGCTTGAAACAAAGTGATTACTTCATGACGAAAATAGATCACGACAGCCATTAATGTACCGACGTGAACAGCAACATCAAAGGCTAGACCTTGGTCTTCCCATCCTAAAATAGCGGAAGGCAGGATCAAATGGGCAGAGCTTGAAATAGGCAAAAACTCTGTCAGCCCCTGAATCAGAGCCAAAATAAAGGCTTCAAAATAACTCATGTAAACAACTCAAATTAAAAATGAAAGGAAACGGGTTTGAGCGAATCGACTGGCTGCATAGCATGCCAAATGTCTGCGACTGTGCGTCCATCGCCTGGGATCACTAATTGCGGTTCGAGATCATACAGCGGCTTTGTGACAAAAGGATATTTGTAGATATCACTGCGAGGTAGCTCAGGTTTTTTCTTGGAGACGCGCTCACCGAACAACACTATATCGAGATCCAGTGTTCGATCCTGATACTTTTGCGCGTTTTCTTCGCGTCCCCACTTAAATTCAATCTCGCGTAGTTGATGGCTCAACTCTTCTAATGACAACTCGGTACGCATTGCAACGACAAAGTTGTAGAAATTCTTGCTGCTAAAACCAATAGGTTCGCATTCATATATCGGTGATACGAGGAGATTTTCTCCAAGCCGTTGCAGCTCCTGATACGCAGCAAGCACATGTTGCTCTCTTTCTACGTTCGTCCCAACACCGATATAGGTGGTGATCATGCTCGGCCTCGCTCAATCACCACACCAACAGCACGTGCTTGCGGCACGGCGCCAGGCTTCGCTAGGCGGATTTTCACCCAAGGCACTGAGAAACGCAGCATGATAAGCTCTGCTACTTCTTCAGCCACGCGCTCGACCAGTAAGAAACGACCATTTTCAATGTGGTTAAGTACCGCCTCACTCACCTGCGAATAATCCAGTGCATCTTGCACATCATCACTTTTGCCCGCAGGTTTATTATCGTGTGCCATTTCAATATCTAGAACCAACTTTTGTTTGATTTGTTGCTCCCAGTCGTACACGCCAATTGTGGTGATTACTTCTAACTGTTCAATAAAAACTTTATCCAGAGCCATCTTATGTCCTTCTATTACAGAGGTCGGATACCCGTGAGGGGTAATTTGATCGTAGTATTCTATACCTAAGTAACATTTACTTTGGTCATCACAATGTTACTTAGGTATAAACTGCGAAAGCATCTTTATATACAAGAAATCACATAATGCAAGCTCTATCACAGTGAGGATTTCTGCATTATGTAAATTCGGGGTATGATAGCAACTACGCGGGAACCGAGCATTAAATTCCAATCCATCAAGGACTTCTATGGACGCACTGGCACTGATAATGACAATGGCCGCCTATTTATTAGGTTCGGTTTCCAGTGCGGTTTTGATCTGTCGACTCTTAAAACTGCCAGACCCACGCAGTGTGGGATCTAACAATCCTGGAGCAACGAACGTATTGCGTATTGGCGGACGAGGAGCCGCTGTTTCAGTCTTGTTGTGCGATATGCTCAAAGGCACTATCCCCGTGTGGGGCGGATACTTTCTTGGTATCGACCCTATCATTCTTGGCGTCATCGCCATTGCTGCCTGTCTTGGCCACATGTACCCCATCTTTTTCCACTTTAAAGGCGGAAAAGGTGTCGCAACCGCGCTTGGCGCTATCGCTCCGATTGGTTTGGACTTAACAGGATTGGTGATGTTAACTTGGCTGTCAGTAGCCGCGCTATTCCGCTATTCATCCTTAGCGGCTCTCGTCACGGTTTTGGTCACTCCGTTTTATACTTGGATGTTTAAACCGCAATACACGTTACCTGTTGCTATGCTGTGTTGCTTAATCGTATTTAAGCATCATCAAAATATTCGTCGGCTTTTGTCTGGCGACGAGCCAAAAATCGGCGAGAAGAAACTGACACAAAAAAACTCGGCTTAATGCCGAGTTTTTCGTTTAAAGAGGGATGCATTGGTTACGCATGAACTCGATTCAGGAAGTTCAACAACATTTGGTTGACGAACTCCGGCTGTTCTAAACAACTGATGTGTCCCGCTTGCGGAATTTCTACCAACTCACTGCCCGTGATACAGTCTTTCATTAAATACGATTCGAAAACCGGGCGAGGCTTATCTTCACAGCCCACCGCAATTAACGTCGGCAGAGCGAATTTTTCCGAATCTTCAATCACATCACGGCGACCAAACACCATGCGCCCCATGCGAGCTACTTCCACCGCACGCTCACCGTTCAGCTCTTCTAAACTGCGTTTGAATGAAGCGACAAGTTTAGGGTTATCCTGATTGACGTTGTTGGCAAAGAACAGCGGCACAACGGCTTCAATAATTGGCGCAGGCACTGCTTGGACTTGGCTGATGGTATCAAGCATTGCAAAATACTTTTTATACGTAACTTCTGGCTCCCAGCCAATGAAGGTATCCATCAATACCAGTGACTTAACACGTTGCGGCGCTTGAGCCGTTAGCTCAGCTCCCCACATGCCGCCAACAGATAAGCCCACTATCGAGAATTCTTCGATATCTAAATGATCCATCAATGCCAACATATGTTGTGCATAGTCGGCCAATGACTGTGTCGATGCAGGTGCAGCGTCCGATTCACCATGTGCCCAAAGATCTGGCACAATACAACGGAATGACTGGCTTAAAACCTCAACTTGTGGCGCCCACATTTGGCGATCCCAAAGGTAACTATGACCAAATAGAAGCACAGGGCCCTCACCTTTATCTAGATAAGCAAGTTGCTGACCTTCAATTTCAAACTTATTCATTGTTATATCCATTTCTTATTCTTCCACGTCATCCTAGCACTGAAACAATAGCGAACTGATCGCATCAGTCAGAATGTAAAACGAGGCGGTTCATTGAATAATTAAAAATAAAGGCCTCTGAGGAGCAGAGACCTTTATTACACAGAACCGGTTTCAAACTTACCGCATAAATTTGATTAAGCGACAGGTGTTAGTTGATCAATTGGCCAACGTGGACGAGCCTCTACTGACATATCAGCCACTTCACCATTCTTCAAGCGCTGCATGCCTGCGTAAGCGATCATCGCACCGTTATCTGTACAGAACTCAGTACGTGGGTAGTAAACTTCGCCGCCAACTTTCTTCGCTAACTTCTCTAACTCAGCTCGCAAACGACGGTTAGCACTCACACCACCAGCAATAACAATGCGTTTCATGCCTGTTTGCTCAAGCGCGCGCTTACATTTAATAGCCAACGTAGCACACACAGCCTCTTCAAATGCCAATGCGATGTCCGCGCGAGTTTGCTCGTCATCACCGTTTGCAGCAATCGTGTTAGCCGTAAAGGTTTTTAGACCAGAGAAACTCATGTCCAAACCTGGCACATTCGTCATTGGGCGCGGGAACTTAAAGCGGCCCGGTGTACCTTTTTCCGCCAGTTTAGATAATAGTGGACCGCCTGGGTAATCCAAACCCATTAGCTTCGCTGTTTTATCAAACGCTTCGCCCGCCGCATCATCAATCGACTCACCTAGAATTTTGTACTCACCGATGCCTCTCACCTCCACCATCATAGAGTGACCGCCCGATACTAATACCGCCACAAACGGGAACGGTGGAGGGTTATCTTCCAACATTGGGGCCAATAGGTGACCTTCCATATGATGAACAGGTACCGCTGGCACTCCCCAAGCATAAGCAATACTGCGACCGATAGTCGCACCCACTAATAGCGCCCCAACAAGACCAGGCCCCGCGGTATACGCGACACCATCGATGTCTTTTGAAGTTAAGTTCGCTTCTTTTAGTGCCTCTTTAATAAGAGGAATGGTTTTCTTTACGTGGTCACGTGAAGCCAACTCAGGCACCACACCGCCGTAATCTGCGTGCAGTTTTACTTGGCTATATAGCTTGTGTGACAAGAGACCGTTTTCATCGTCATAAATTGCGATGCCAGTCTCGTCACAAGAGGTTTCAATACCAATAATGCGCATGGTTTTCTCAGTATGCTTTCTGTATAGAGGAAATTTGGGCGTCATATTACCTCGCCTTGGTGCTGCAAACAAATTTTGTACAGACAATAATCGACAAAAGGCTTTACAAAGTAGTTGTGATCGGATTAAAATTCCGCACCATTTTTGATCAAGCTGGTAAGAGACCTAACAATTGTGATTTGGTCTGTTGAATACCAGCGTTAACGAATAACCCCTGAGGTGAAAGGCATATGCCAGTAGTTAAAGTACGTGAAAACGAACCGTTCGACGTTGCTCTACGTCGTTTTAAGCGCTCTTGCGAAAAAGCAGGTATCCTTTCTGAAGTGCGTCGTCGTGAGCACTACGAAAAACCAACTACAGTTCGCAAACGCGCTAAAGCAGCAGCTCAAAAGCGTCACGCTAAGAAGCTAGCTCGCGAAAACGCTCGTCGCGTTCGCCTGTACTAATAACTGAGCTCCAAAAGGAATTTAGTTATGGCTCTGATTGATCAACTCAAAGAAGAGCAAAAATTAGCGATGAAAGCCAAGGACAAATTGCGCCTTGGTACTATTCGTTTAGCCCTATCAGCAATCAAGCAACGTGAAGTTGACGAACAGATTACTCTGAACGATGACGACATTCTTGCAGTATTGACCAAGATGGTTAAACAACGTCGCGACTCTGTAGCGCAGTTTGAAGCAGCGGGTCGTCAAGATCTTGCTGATGCGGAACAAGCAGAAATTACCGTTCTTGAGGACTTTATGCCTCAACCACTGACAGACGAAGAAGTAGCGGCTCTCATCGAGAACGCGATTGCTGAATCTGGCGCAGCTGGCATGCAAGACATGGGCAAAGTAATGGGCGTTCTGAAACCGCAAATTCAAGGGCGTGCAGATATGGGTAAAGTAAGCGGTTTAGTTCGCGCTAAATTGGCTTAAGGTACCCCACCCAATTGCAGCAAGCCGTGCTATCCTTTGGAGCGCACGGCTTGTTTGTATCTGGATGGATGGAATGAAATCAATGGGCAATACGCTCATTCTTTTAAGGCATTCACTCCACTCATCATCTTCTTTTTTTGTTAGGTTTTATGGCTGGACACATCCCTCGCAGTTTTATCGATGACCTTCTAGCTCGACTTGATATTGTCGATATCATCGACGCACGTGTGAAACTTAAGAAAAAAGGCAAAAACTACGGCGCATGCTGCCCGTTCCATAACGAAAAGACACCCTCATTCAGTGTCAGTCAAGAAAAGCAGTTCTACCATTGTTTTGGTTGTGGCGCGCATGGAAATGCCATCGATTTTTTGATGGAATTCGACCGACTAGAATTCGTCGAAGCCATTGAAGAACTCGCTTCATACTTGGGTTTAGATGTTCCTCGCGAACAACGTAGCGGCGGTAATGGTTCGTTTCAGTCAGGCCCACAAGCAAGCAGCAGTGAAAAACGTAACCTGTACGACTTAATGGGCAGCATTGCTCAATTTTATCGTAACCAACTCAAACAGCCAGCAAGTAAGGTGGCGATTGAGTATCTAAAAGATCGCGGCCTGTCTGGTGAAATCGTCCAGAAGTTTGGCATCGGCTATGTGGCTGATGAATGGGATTTAGTTCGTAAGAACTTTGGCCAAAATAAAGAAAACCAAGACATGCTCGTCACAGGCGGCATGTTGATTGAAAACGATAAAGGCAACCGCTACGACCGATTCCGTGGTCGAGTGATGTTTCCTATTCGAGACAGACGCGGCCGAGTAATAGGCTTTGGTGGTAGAGTATTAGGTGATGGGACACCAAAATATCTCAACTCACCCGAAACCCCGATATTTCATAAAGGTAAAGAGTTGTATGGCCTTTATGAAGTACTACAAGCGTACCGTGAGCCACCACAAATTTTAGTGGTTGAAGGCTATATGGATGTTGTCGCGCTTGCTCAATATGGCGTAGATTATTCCGTTGCCTCATTGGGAACCTCGACAACGGGCGATCACTTGCAAGTGTTATTCAGGCAAACAAGCACCGTCGTGTGTTGTTATGACGGTGACCGCGCAGGCCGTGAAGCCGCGTGGCGTGCCATGGAAAATGCATTGCCTTACCTAACTGATGGTCGCCAGTTAAAATTCATGTTTTTGCCGGATGGAGAAGATCCCGACTCTTATATCCGACAAAACGGAAAACAAGCATTTGAGCAGCAAGTGTCTAATGCGATGCCCTTGTCTGAATTCATGTTCAGCTCATTGACTCAGCAGGTCGATATGAGCACGAAAGAAGGCATGGCAAAACTGAGTACTCTTGCGGTTCCTCTCATTGATAAAGTCCCTGGCGGCACTTTAAGACTATACTTGAGAGAATTGCTTGGCCGCCGTTTGGGTTTGGTTGATGAACGCCAACTACAGCAGCTAATTTCAAAACAAGGTAAAGAGGATAAAAGGCCTCAACCTCATAAAGAAATCAAGCGAACGCCGATGCGAGAAGTGATCGCGTTACTGATTCAAAACCCACAATACGTAAGTATGGTGCCAGATCTAACTAGCGTTAGAGATTTGCCCATTCCTGGTCTAAGTTTATTTGTTGATGTACTTGATAAATGCCAAGCGCATCCCCATATCAACACAGGCCAATTATTAGAGCATTGGCGAAACAGCCAAAATGAGACCCTTCTGTCTCGTCTCGCGAGTTGGGACATTCCACTCGATGAGGACAACCAAGAAGAAATCTTTTTAGACTCACTGGATAAAATTATTGCCCAGTGCGTAGAAAAACAAATTGAAAACCTGCAGGCCAAAGCAAGAAGTGTCGGTTTATCAGCCGAAGAGAAAAGGGAGCTGCTAGCACTTATGCTAGATTTAAAAGCGTAACCCTGTTTAATTAGTCAGCAACGATTTAATTTGTTATAGTAAGTGGTTTGCATTTCGCATACTGATTCCTTCACCAGATTACGAAGTTGGATACCGTCTATGGATCACAATCCGCAGTCACAGCTAAAGTCACTTGTTATTAAAGGCAAGGAACAAGGCTATCTGACCTACGCCGAAGTAAATGACCACCTACCTGCTGAAATCGTAGATTCAGAACAGGTAGAAGACATCATTCAGATGATCAACGACATGGGCATTAAGGTAGTAGAAACTGCTCCTGATGCTGATGATTTAGCACTGAACGATGACACAAATATTACCGATGAAGATGCAGCCGAAGCTGCAGCCGCTGCACTTTCTAGCGTAGAGAGTGAGATTGGTCGTACAACAGACCCAGTACGTATGTACATGCGTGAGATGGGTACTGTCGAACTTCTAACTCGCGAAGGCGAAATCGACATCGCAAAACGTATTGAAGAAGGTATTAACCAAGTTCAATCGTCTGTTGCTGAATACCCAGGCACAATTCCGTACATTCTTGAGCAATTTGACAAAGTTCAAGCTGAAGAACTACGTCTTACAGACCTAATTTCAGGTTTTGTAGATCCAGATGCTGACGACACCGCTGCACCAACGGCAACACACATCGGTTCTGAACTGACTGAATCTCAGTTAGAAGAAGAAGACGATGAAGACGTTGATGACGACGAAGATAGCGATGACGATTCAGATGATTCTGAAGAAGATGTAGGTATCGATCCTGAATTAGCGCTAGAGAAATTCAACCAACTACGCAGCACCTATCAAAATCTTCAATTAGCAATCAACGAGTACGGCTATAACAGCCCGAAAGCAACCGTTGCTAATGAAATGATGCTAGACGTATTCCGCGAGTTTCGTCTAACGCCTAAACAGTTTGATCACCTAGTGAATGAACTGCGTACTGCTATGGATCGCGTTCGTACACAAGAGCGTCTGATCATGAAGTCAGTGGTTGAATACGGCAAAATGCCGAAGAAATCATTCATCGCGCTGTTCACTGGTAATGAATCAAGTGAAGCTTGGCTGGATGAAGTTCTTGCTTCAGACAAGCCATACGCTGAAAAGATCAAACGTAACGAAGAAGAAATCCGTCGTTCAATCGCTAAGCTAAAAATGATTGAAGAAGAGACTTCTCTAAACGTACAGAACATTAAAGACATCAGCCGTCGTATGTCTATCGGTGAAGCAAAAGCTCGCCGTGCGAAGAAAGAGATGGTTGAAGCGAACTTGCGTCTTGTAATTTCTATCGCGAAGAAATACACCAACCGTGGCCTACAGTTCTTGGATCTGATCCAGGAAGGTAACATCGGTCTGATGAAAGCGGTAGATAAGTTCGAATATCGTCGTGGTTACAAGTTCTCGACTTACGCAACGTGGTGGATCCGTCAGGCAATCACTCGTTCAATCGCGGACCAAGCACGTACGATTCGTATCCCGGTACACATGATCGAAACGATCAACAAGCTAAACCGTATTTCTCGTCAAATGTTGCAAGAGATGGGTCGCGAGCCACTACCGGAAGAACTGGCAGAGCGCATGCAAATGCCAGAAGACAAGATTCGTAAAGTTCTAAAAATCGCTAAAGAGCCTATCTCAATGGAGACACCAATCGGTGACGACGAAGATTCGCATCTAGGTGATTTTATCGAAGATACAACGCTAGAACTTCCGCTAGATTCTGCAACAGCAACTAGCCTTAAAGTGGCAACAAAAGACGTGCTTGCAGGTCTAACGCCACGTGAAGCGAAAGTACTTCGTATGCGCTTTGGTATCGACATGAACACTGACCATACTCTAGAAGAAGTTGGTAAGCAGTTCGACGTTACTCGTGAGCGTATCCGTCAGATCGAAGCAAAAGCACTACGTAAACTTCGTCACCCAAGCCGCTCAGAGACTCTGCGCAGCTTCCTAGACGAATAATCGCAGCGCATACAAGCTTTTAGAAATCAAAAAAGGTGACTTTAGGTCACCTTTTTTATTATCTACTGTTCTAAGTGGATAAAAACTAAGCGCAATTGCCCTAGTTGGTATCTAGACACCTTGCAACGCTTCCCCTATAATCGTTGTCCTATTAAGGCCCCTTAGCTCAGTGGTTAGAGCAGTCGACTCATAATCGATTGGTCCGCAGTTCAAGTCTGCGAGGGGCCACCATATTTCGAAAGGCGTAGCAGGTTAATACCTACTACGCCTTTTTTGTATCTTATATCTTTGGGTACAGTTTCGGTTGCGGTAACTCGTCACTAACCTCGTAATAGCTTTTCTTCTTCCCCTCTTCTTTAACTATTATCTGGCTTTCTATACGAGCAATAGAAACAAAATGTCTGCTCGTGATTTAAACCATTGACCCTCAGACAACTTCTGATAGTATGGACATATAAACGTATGGACGTCTAAAGAAAAAATGGAGCTACAATGAAAAGTATTGGTCACTTAAAGAAACTAGCTTTGATTCTCACGGCAGTAGTCGGCTTAAGCGCTTGTGGAGAAAAAGATGACTCTGTCATTAAAGTGGGCGCGACAGTTGGACCACATGCACAAGTAGTCGAGGCGGTAGCGAAGGAGGCAGCGAAGCAAGGTTTGAATGTCGAAGTCATTGAGTTTTCTGACTACGTGACACCTAATGCCGCTCTTAGCGATGGTAGCATCGATATTAATAGCTATCAGCACCAGCCATTTTTAGACAACTTCAACAGTAGCCATAACGCCCAATTAGTATCAATTGGTCAGTCCATTCTTATGCGTATGGGGCTTTATTCCAATAAGTATCGCTCACTGCAAGAGCTTCCAAACAATGCACGTATAGCGCTTCCAAATGACCCTACCAACGGTGGTCGTGGTCTGTTGCTACTCGCCGATGCAGGTTTAATTGAGCTGAAACAGGGTGTTGGCCATAAAGCCGCCCTAACTGATATCACAAAAAACGCAAAATCATTTGAATTTGTCGAGGTAGATGCCGCTCAGCTACCAAGAACATTAGATGATGTGGACGCGGCTGCGATTACAATGAACTACGTAATGTCTTCTGGTTTAGATCCGAAGAAACAAAGTATCTATCTTGAAGCAAAAGACGCCCCATTAGCAGTCATGGTCATCGCCACTCGTGACGCAGACAAAAATAATGAAGCGTATAAAAAGTTCGTTTCTATTTATCAATCTCAAGCGATTCGTGATTATCTCGATCGCACTTTCAAAGGCACAATCGAAGCAGCTTTTTAATCAATAAAGCAGCGAATACTTTGCCCCACGAATCAGATAGAAAAGAGGCTAATGTTTTCTCATAGCCTCTTCTTTTCATTACTCACTAAATCGACTCATTGTCGACTTTCAGCCTCTAACTTCATTGCCAAATAAGCTTGATCAGCAGAAACCAATTCAGGGCGGTTAATCAACTTCCAGAGGAAGTATGGTGGGATTAAAAATACGATGAAGTAGAGAGATTCATGGAAAAAAACATCGGCTATCGTTTGCTGATGCTCCCAAAGTGCCGTCAGTGCGAAGAGCTCTAACATCACGCCTAATACGCCAAAGACGACAGAGACAACAATCGCTAAACCCAGTAGTTCTCTAACAAAGTGCTTGTATGCCATGATACTAATTCCTTCTAGCAATAAGTCATACTAACTTACGCTCATAAGAAACAAGTGAGCTTGATTATTATCAAACTCACCTCATCACTGTTAAGAACTTAGTTTTATAAAAAAGTACTTGTATATAGCGTCAGCGAAGACTGATTTCCCTATCACAGAGCATAGATACCTCTACAAATAGAAGGTGATGGAACGACCAACTATTGACTATATGAGCGCAACTTTAATCAGATAAGTAATATTGAACCGTCGATACCACTCGTACTTTCTTAATGTAAGGCGTGTTGCTGTCTCGGTCATAAATCGAGAACTGCCCTTGAGTTGCACGTTTGATCTTACCCAGTGAACTCTGTGAGTCTTTCGCAAATTTCTCAGCCACTTCACGCGCATTCTTAGTCGCTTCTTCGATCATGTCTGGCTTCACATCATTCAGCTTAGTAAAGCTGTACTCAACACGATTTGCATAAGGATCTTGGTTAAGCAAAACGCCTTGCTTTCCTAGCTCACCTATTTCATTGATTGCCGCTCGAACAACATCAACACTCTGGCTATAAACCGTAACGGTTCGCGAGGCCAAATAACGATACTCAATGTCTTGCTCGCTCCCATATTGCTGTGCTTTTCTGTCAATGACCGCTGGGGAAGAAAGGGAAACGCTGGTTTCAGGAAGCCCTTTGGCACTTAGAAAGTCCAAAATCAAACGAGTTTGCTGGTCAATTTCATCAAACATGGCTCCCATATCATTACTCGCTAGAGTAAATTGAATCGGCCAAATCACCGTATCAGCAGGATACTCACGCTCCGACAAACCTTTTACTGTCACGACTCTTTCATAGGCTCGGTATTTCACCGCCGTCTGCTGCATAAAATAGCCAAGTATGCCAAGACCAAGTATCAAACTTAGCCCAATCCAAAGTGCTGCTTTATTGGAAACTCGTTCCATTATTTCCCCCTGATAAATATCAACTTAGCTTAATCTTTGTTCTAGATAAGATAGCCTATCTCTTGTTTTAAGAGGGAGACATAACGCGAGTTTTGATTCATAGCACAGTGATATACCGTTTTCTTTAGTCAATAAAGCTTCATTGGTTTGTCACCAAAGGCTCATGCTTTTGCCTCTGAATTGTCATCTGTAATTTCTACTATCCAATCAGCAACTTGTACGCTGAGGTAAATATGGATAGTTCGACCCCTTTTCGTCTCCCACGTAAAACGCCGTTTGGCATTGGTGAAAACGTTGCTGAATGGGCAACCGGTTTAAACCAACTTGATAAGTTCTACGCCCAACGCCCCGTTAATGCCGATACCAAAACTTTTCTCCGCTTCACGCTGGATGTCTTAGGTATCGACTATCGTATTGCTCATGGTTCACTCGATTCAGTTCCCAAACAAGGTGCTACCGTCATTGTGGCGAACCATCCGCTTGGTTGTGTGGAAGGCGTGATCTTGGCTGAATTACTGTTGATGGTCAGAGACGATATCCAAATCCTAGCCAATCAATACCTGAAAACCGTGCCGGAGTTAGATCAGCTCTTTATTGGTGTCGATGTATTTGAAGGCAAAGACGCCGTCAAATCGAATATGAAAGCCCTGAGAGCGGCCAATAAACACCTCGCAAGTGGCGGCTTATTGCTTGTCTTTCCTGCCGGCGAGGTTTCCCAGTTAGTCGATGCCAAACAGCAACGCTTGGAAGACAAAGCGTGGAGTCGAAGCGTAAGCAGCCTAATCCGAAAAAACAAAGCAACAACAGTTCCAGTGTTCATCAGTGGTCAGAACTCGAAACGCTTCTATATGGCAGGGAAAATCCATCCACTTTTGCGTACCCTACTGCTTGGTCGAGAGTTGCTAAACAAACATGCGCAAACCATTGATTTATCTTTTGGCCAAGTGATCAAATTCAAAGAGATCAACACACTTAACGATGATCAAGTGGTGAACTATTTGCGGCTCAACACTTACTTGCTCAATCGTGAAACCCATTCAGTGAAGCCTTCTTCTTCATCAGAAATGCTCTCTCCAATAGCGGCAGGGTTACCCGTAGGCGAATTGCTTGAAGAGCTGAACAACTTACCAAAAGAGTCCAAGCTGCTAACAAGTGGTGAATTCGATGTTTACTGCACGGAGTCGCAGAACATCCCTTCCCTACTGCATGAAATTGGTCGCCTACGTGAGCTCAATTTTCGACAGGTTGGCGAAGGGACAGGACTAGCAATAGACATTGACCATTTCGATCATGATTACCTGCATCTGTTTGTGTGGGACAGAGAAAACCAATGCTTGGTGGGCGCGTATCGTTTAGGTCTAGTTGATCAACTGATTGAAAAGCGCGGCGTAGCAGGTCTGTATTCACGAACGTTGTTTAACTATGACCAACGCTTTATAGACCAAATGGGTAAATCCATCGAAATGGGGCGCTCAGTGATTGCACAGCAATATCAGAAGAGCATGAGCGCGCTACTGTTGCTGTGGAAAGGCATCGCAACCTTCGTTCATCAAAATCCTGATTACACTCACCTATTTGGTCCGGTAAGCATTAGCAACGATTATAGCGATACTGCACGTCAATTACTGGCTCAATCAATGACACTGCACCACTACGACAACAACTGTGCAGAATACGTCACGCCTTCTAACCCACTTCCTGAGCACCACCGTGACTGGAATACCAGCATGCTCACCGCTCTGGGTGATTTACAGCTATTGTCACGTGTCATTGCCAGAATCGATGAAGGGAAAGGAGTGCCCGTTTTGCTGCGTCAGTACTTAAGCCTCAATGGCAAGCTGGTATGCTTCAACATCGACCCTGCATTCAATAACGCTCTAGATGGATTGATTATGGTGGATTTGCGCGATATTCAAGAAAAGACGTTGGCAAGGTATATGGGACGCGAGCAAGCTCATGACTACCTCGTCTATCATACTAATAGCAACGATGATTAAGAACAGTGATTAAGTAGAGAGTTGGGAATCACAAGAAGAACCGTGTGGCGACTCTCTTTATTTACCCTTTCATTAACTAATTAGGCGTGCTCCGTGAAGTGCGCCGAAAAGACTCTTATAGATACAATCTATCGAAAGATCTAGATAGCATTTATCTCACCAATTCCGTCACAAACTTTCACAAAAAACAAAAGCAGACCCAAGTCACACTTTAAATCCACCACAACTCAACACAAAACGTGATATTGATCATCGCAAGTATTTAATTCGAATTTCAAAAAAAATCAAAAGTGATCAAAGTCACAAAGTATTTTGATTTTAAATTTGTCAGAAGATCGGATTGATCACTAAGATTTTTATTGACAGATTTAAAAGTGGCTTTTTGTTATTAAGTTACAAGTTAATAAGTTGAACTTGGTCACTTAAAAACCGTTTCTCAGCCTAAGAAATGCGGGCGTAGATCACGAAAAACCCGTTGTCAGTTCCAATTGGAAAATGTGTGGTAAATTGATTGGGTACTAAGCAATCAAACAAACGGTTTTGGCGAACCGTTTACTACAACAAGATTCATCAGAACATCGAACGGGGAATTGTTATGATATCACCAGATGCCAAGATCAAGATACAAAATTTTGGTCGTTTTCTGTCAAACATGGTAATGCCAAACATCGGCGCGTTTATCGCGTGGGGCTTTATCACTGCTCTATTTATCCCAACTGGATGGCTACCAAACGAAACGTTAGCCTCTATGGTTGGCCCAATGATTACCTACTTGCTGCCACTACTTATCGGTTACACCGGTGGTAAATTAGTTGGTGGCGATCGTGGTGCGGTAGTCGGTGCAATCACAACAATGGGTGTGATTGTCGGCACAGACATCCCAATGTTTATGGGGGCAATGATGGTCGGCCCAATGGGCGGCTGGGCTATCAAGAAATTCGATAACTACATCGATGGTAAAGTAAAAAGTGGCTTCGAGATGTTGGTTAACAACTTCTCTGCGGGCATCATCGGCATGCTATGTGCGATCCTTGCCTTCATCTTTATCGGTCCATTCGTAAAAATTCTTTCTGGTGGCTTGGCGGCTGGCGTTAACTTCCTAGTTTCTGCTCACCTACTACCACTGACTTCAATCTTCGTTGAACCTGCGAAGATCCTGTTCCTAAACAATGCGATCAACCACGGTATTTTCTCTCCACTGGGTATCCAACAAGCGTCTGAAACAGGTCAATCGATCTTCTTCCTAATCGAAGCAAACCCAGGTCCTGGTCTAGGTATCCTGCTAGCTTACATGGTGTTTGGTAAAGGTACGGCTCGTCAAACGGCAGGTGGTGCATCAATCATCCACTTCTTCGGCGGTATCCACGAGATTTACTTCCCATACATCCTAATGAACCCTCGCCTAATCCTTGCGGCTATCGCAGGTGGTATGACTGGCGTATTCGTTCTAACTATCTTTAACGCAGGTATCGTTTCTCCAGCATCACCAGGTTCAATCTTTGCAATCTTGTTGATGACTCAGAAAGGCTCAATCGTTGGTGTTCTAGCGTCTATCGCAGCAGCAACAGGCGTGTCATTCGCCGTAGCAGCACTGCTAATGAAGACTCAAACGTCAACAGAAGAAGACGGTGATGAAGCAGCACTAGAAAAAGCAACATCACAAATGAAAGACATGAAATCTGCATCTAAAAACGATGCGGTGGTAAACAACCAAAGCAAAGGTGACGTAGACCTAGCGACAGTACAAAGCATCATTGTCGCTTGTGATGCGGGCATGGGCTCGAGTGCAATGGGCGCGAGCATGCTACGCAAAAAGGTTCAAGACGCAGGTCTGAACATCCACGTAACCAACCTTGCCATTAACAGCTTACCAGAGAGTGCAGATATCGTGATTACTCATAAAGACTTAACGGATCGTGCACGTAAGCATGCTCCAAACGCACACCACATTTCATTGACTAACTTCCTAGACAGCGAGATGTACAACCAGCTAGTCACCAAACTACTAGCAGCACAAAACCAATCCGCAGCCAATGACGACCAAATGGTAAAAGTGTCGCTCGTGGCAGCAAACGACGACAACTTCGAGCCACAGCAAACGTCGGTGTTCCAAATCCAGCGTGAAAATATTCACCTAGGTTTGAAAGCTGCCAACAAAGAAGAAGCGATTCGCTTCGCGGGCAACAAGTTGGTCGAACTTGGCTACGCAGAACCAGAATACGTAGACGCGATGTTTGAGCGTGAAGCATTGGTTCCAACTTACCTAGGCGAATCTATCGCAGTGCCTCACGGCACGGTAGAAGCGAAAGACCGCGTGAAGAAAACCGGCATTGTAATCTGCCAATACCCATCGGGTATCCAATTTACTGAAGACGACGATGATGTAGCGAAACTGGTTATCGGCATTGCCGCTAAGAACGATGAGCACATCCAGGTGATTACCACCATTACGAACGCGCTCGATGAGCCGGAGGCAATTGAGAAGCTAACCAGCACCAACGATGTGGAAGAGATTCTAAACATCCTTGGCGGTCAACAAGCGGCTTAATTACCCCTTTAATTTGCTCCTGAGGCAAATGAGGTCAGCTGTCACCCCCTATGCGGTTGGCCTCCCCCTAGTTTCGTAAGTCAACATTTTAGACATTGGTAGGTAAGAATTATGAAAAACGCAGTTCATTTTGGCGCAGGTAACATTGGTCGTGGCTTCATCGGTAAACTATTAGCAGATGCAGAAGTCGAGGTCACATTTGCAGACGTTGATGCTCCACTGGTTGATCAACTTAGCCACAAACAAGAATACAAAGTAAAAGTGGTCGGTACGGAATGCCAGATTGACACCGTAACCCACGTCACCGCTGTTAACTCCACCAGCGAAGATGTAATCGATCGCATTGTAAAAACTGACTTGGTAACCACTGCCGTAGGTCCCAACGTACTGGACATCATTGCAAAAACCATCGCGACCGGCATTGCAAAGCGCTTTGCGGCAGGCAACGAAAAACCGTTGAACATCATCGCGTGCGAAAACATGGTTCGTGGCACGACTCACCTAAAAGGTGAAGTGTACAAACATTTGGATGAATCATTGCACGCAAAAGCAGACGAGTTGGTTGGCTTTGTCGATTCAGCGGTAGACCGCATCGTGCCACCAGCAGAAGCAGCGAACGATGACCCACTAGAAGTGACGGTAGAAAGCTTTAGCGAATGGATTGTGGATGAACAGCAATTCAAGGGCGAAATCCCTGATATCGCAGGCATGGAAAAAACCAACAACCTAATGGCATTTGTAGAACGCAAGCTGTTCACTCTCAATACAGGTCACTGCATTACCGCTTACCTAGGTTGCTTGAAAGGCCATCGTACTATTCGTGAAGCGATTGAAGACCCAAGTATTCATGCTGAAGTAAAACAGGCGATGCAAGAGAGTGGTGAAGTGCTGATCAAACGTTACGGTTTCGACCGTGACATGCACAATGCTTACATCGAGAAGATTCTAGGACGCTTTGCCAACCCATACTTAGTGGATGAAGTTGATCGCGTAGGTCGTCAACCAATTCGTAAATTAGGTGCAAACGATAGATTAGTGAAGCCTTTACTCGGTACAATTGAGTATGGCACTGAAAATAAAACACTTTTAAAAGGCATTGCCGCTGCGTTGAAGTACACTAACGACACTGACCCACAAGCCGTAGAGCTACAAAACTCATTAAAAGAAGTGGGTGTGAAGAAGACGCTAGCGACATACACAGGTCTTGCAGAAGACAGTGATGAAGTGACTCAAATCGAGACACTTTACAACCAACTTTGATTTACCTAGGGGAGCTCGGCTCCCCTTCTATGTCCTTCTCTGCTTGAAGAGTTGGGATAGCTAATAATTAGAAATGTATTCAGTATATGGCAGATAACATCAACGAAACCGAGATCATTGAGCGATTAAACAGCGCACCATCGGTACGAGGCTTTTTCATTGCAGCAGTCGACGTTTTTAACGATTCGATCGACGGGTTGGTGCAAAGAATCTTTCGTAAAGATAACTTCGCTGTTCAATCGGTTGTCGGTCCGCTGCTACAAGACTCTGGACCGCTGGGCGATCTGTCTGTTCGTTTGAAGTTATTGTTTGGCTTGGGAGTGCTCCCCGATGACATTTACCACGACATCGAAGACATCATCAAACTCAAAAACCAACTCAATAGTGACGCTTCAGATTACGAATTCACTGACCCGAATATTCTAGAACCAATTAAGAAACTGCACTTGGTGAAGAAAATGGGCATGGTACAACTGGAAGTCAGCGAACCAGATGACGACATCGACCTTGAGTTTTATCAGCTACAACTGCAACGTCAACAACAAATCATTAAGTCAGGGCTCTCACTTGCCATTGTCGAGATTTGCAATGAGCTCGGCAAAGACAGCCCTTTTTAATCGAAAAACTGGCAAGGAAGCCTCCTCAACTCGCCCCTCTTTTTGCACATTCTTCTATACAACGTGCGTGAAAGCCATCACAGTCCATATTCCGATGTCTCTGTAACATCAGACCAATCTATCGCTAGTATTGAAACGGTATCGCATGCTTTCAATCGAAGACACTAAAACTAAGTGGGAGTTTTTCCAGAAACACCACTGGGTATCTCCAGAATTTTCCCGCACTCCCGTCCTCGAGTCGTGGGAGCGTTGCATAAAGCAATGCAGCCCTTACACCTGGTCAAAACCACATATTGCCTCTGGATTTACCTTCTCATCTCTAATGAAGCGCAACGAACATCTCATCGAATGCGCCACGACCGTACTTGAAGACACTTACGACATGCTAGGGGACGAAGACCTGGTATTGATGGTAACCGATGGCAACGGCTGTATTCTCTCCACCGTCGGGCACGACTCTATGCGACAAGAGATGCAAACGCTCGGCATAAAACAAGGCTGTTTTCTCTCCGAAGGAAAGATAGGCACAAATGCAGTCAATCTCTGTATCAATACTCATATCCCGTGTGAAGTTTTTGCCGCCGAACATTTCAATCGCCACTTGCACTCTTATGCCTCTGTAGCGGCGCCTGTTTTTGACCAATTTGGCAAATTACGCGGTACAACATGCCTTTTCAGAAAAGCGGAAAGCTATAAGAAAGAAGACTTAGTCATCATCGCGTCGAGCGCGAAAGAAGTCAGCTTGCAAATCCACATTCAGTCGGAACAAGAGAACATGAACCGCCTCACTTGTGCGCATAACGCAACGTTAGAGTGCATGGATGACGGCCTTCTAGCGTGGGATGAAGAAAATCGCATCACCATGGTAAATCACCAGTCCGAGCGTTTGTTAAACATTGAAGCCAGTCAGGTCTTGGATAAAGAAGTCTTTTCTGTTTTGCGCTTCCCACCGAATGTCCTTACTAGTATTGAGTCAGGTGCGAGCATAAACCGTAAACTCACAACGGTAGAGGTTCGTGGCGAGTTTGTTGAGGCGATCATCACCTTGCGTCCACTCAACGACGGCACACACTTATTGTTCTTGCACCCTATCGATAAAATTCGCGAACTTGCTCAACAACAAATAGGTGGCAGTGCGCGCTATACGTTCAGCACTTTGCCCGTCATTTCACGAAAAATGAAGCATGTCATTACCGTGGCAAAACGGGCCATAAAGTCCAAATCACCGATTCTAATTACGGGTGAAGAAGGTGTAGGAAAAGCCACTCTCGCCATGGCGATTCATAACGAAAGCACCTACAAAGAAGGGCCGTTCATTACGCTCAACTGCCGCTCCATCAATACAGAGCAACTGGTCAAAGAAACTCTGGGGTATGACGAAGGGCAAGGCATGCCTTCAAAGTTTGAGCTCGCCCATGGCGGTACGCTCTTTTTAGAAAAGGTGGAATATCTGTCGCCCGATTTACAAGCCGTGCTACTTAAGTTGTTAAAAACTGGGCTCGTCAGCCGCAGCGACAGTTTGCGATTGATCCCCGTAGACTTTCAACTTATCACGAGCACCGCTTCAGAGATCAGCGAGTATGTCACTCAGCGCTCATTTGGTCGGCAACTTTATTATGAAATCTCCTCGAACGAGCTGCACATTCCACCACTACGAAAGCGTAAAGAAGACATTGAATTTCTCGTCCAGCAGCTTATCAGCCATTACGAACGCCGCCACAATGTGACTATCTCGATAGAGCCAGTCGCACTGGAAGCGTTGATGAATTTTCGTTGGTCAGGCAATAACTCCGAATTAAGAAACCGAACTGAGCGAATTTTGCTTAATCGCAGTTCGAACTTAATCAAGCTGAACGATATTCCTGAAGACATTAAACTGAATTCTCGCCATACCGCAGAAAATACGCCAGTAATCACGTTAGAAGAAGCCGAGAGAAGAGCTATCGTTCAAGCTTGGAATCAGTGTGATGGCAAAATGCATGATATGGCGAAAGCATTGCAAATTGGCCGCACGACCTTATGGAGAAAAATTAATAAGTTTGGGCTGCAGGAGCAAATGAAGCTGTATTAAGTCGTGAATTGGCGTTCCTAGAGTAAATTACCACCTTCTAAAGAAGGTGGCTTTGTGTGAGCCCCCTAAAAGGGGGCCTTTGTTTAGTCCAGCGCCAA
>NZ_JAWOTE010000017.1:0-112811 GCF_033338695.1 Vibrio sp. Vb1166
ACCATTTGATCACATGACAAGATGTGCATCTACCTTAAATTTATGATTTTTATCAAAATCATTAGGGGATTCCTCAGTACTGAGCTTGGACCTTTCCTCGATGAAGTAAAGCGTCGTCTTTCCGATATGGTTGAGTACAACAGTCTCGCAATATCACTTCCAAAAGAGATCGTAAAGGACAGGCCAGGGAAAAACTTTGCGAAGCGTATCTATGCGAATTATCTCTGGGCGTGTTTTTTCTATGATGCTTATCAAATCAAACTTTCAGAACTAAAGAAGGAGACCGCACGATGAAATCAGGTCTTGAACGGTTGAAGGAAATAGTGACACAAAGTGCGTTTTATCGTTCTCCGAATTATTCCGTAAACGTTAGCTTTAAAGACTTATTCAAACCCGTTGGTGGTTTGCTTGCCTACAATAGCTTGGTGCAAGAGCTAACAGAGGAGATAGCTTTATCTCCTTATGAGATACTTGAAAAGTTAACCCCTGAGTTTCAGCGTTCCAATCAGAAGTGGACGAAAAACATGCAGCAATGTTTCGTTGAAAACCTCTTGTGTGGATGTGAAACGAAAGTACAGCTTTATGATGTGAAAGGCAGGGGGGGAGAGCTGGATGATTCCCTTATCTTAGATGGGTTACAGAGGCTTACCGCTATTGCGGCGTTTCATTCTGGTGAATTCGCTGTATTTGATGAACTGTATTGGGAAGACTTAAAATCTGGAGGTATTTTCCCAAGGTTGAATTTGATCGTGAACATCTACCAGTTTGATTCTGATATTGAGGCATGTCGTTTTTACATTCAGATGAATAAAGGAATTACCCATTCTGAGGCTGATTTAGAAACTGCATATTGCTTTATGCGCAAGCACGGTGAAAAAGTCTAGGTAGTCATTATGGTGTGCATTTTAAGGTCTAAACGGATTGAGTCATCTCGTCAGATATCACTTTGTGGAAAAGTTGTATCTGGTAACGGAGCTCATTATAGGAACATCACCGCTGCGAAGAACGGAGCTCAGCCAGTATGCAAAGACTGTTTAAATTCGCTGGGAATGACAAGATATCAATTGCGGCCAACTAAGAAAAAGAAGCCTAAAGTTAAACCAAAAATGGCAAAGAAGGTTTCTAGGAAGGTGCATGAGTCCTCTGCGAGACAGCCAAAGTTCAATAGACAGGATGTGTTAGATAACAAGGAACTGTTTATTGGGTGTGCAATGGTTATGTTAGAACAGCAGGAAAGGTTAGAACAGTTCCTTGAGAATAACGCTAATGCCCAAATTGCACTTGATTACTACTATTACGGGCAAACAGCTAGAATGACTGCTGAAAAGTACAAATCGACGCAGGTCAGCATTCCAAATAGAGCCAGAACGGGTCTAATTACGTTTAGTGAAGAAATTGAATGCAACCCATTAGATTGGGCATCATGGCCCGTACAATCTCTCTGGGAGCTAAAGAGAACGTTATTAAGTATTGCTGTTGAAGCTGTGCCAGAACAGTTAAACAACTAAGAGGAAAAATCATGCACCAGGAAGTAGATCCAAAAGGGCTAACGTGGCCTATTAAACCGTCAATTGTTGTTGATTGATGATTTGGTTGCATGCAGGTACAGTTAATGTGTGCTTATCACCAGAGATCCCACCAGCAGTTTTTTCGCTCAAACAATGTTTTGAAAACGTGCCTTTCAAAAATGAATCTCAAAAAGGCTGGGCTAAGGTGCTTCGTGAAATCGCTGACAACTTAGAACAGAATGACCAATAATAATACCTAGTGGGGTTAGTATGTTGGATTTTGCAGGGATTTGAAAATAAGTACTTTGAAAAGCTTGTTGTTAAAAAAAATATTTTTTCTAATGTCTAATATATATAAAAACTAGGGAGGCTGTTTAGCCCCCCTTGAAATTACAAAATCTAAACAGCAAAAGATTGTTTTACTAGTTCAATGATCTTATCACCAGCATATTGGGTTTTAAACTCAACTTTTATATCTTTACTAATTTGGTTGAACAGCTCTTTAGCGTGTTCAATTTTTCGTTCTTCTTCTTTGCGAAGATTATCTTTTCCATCAACATTTTTCGTCTCAATGATGAAGTTTAGGTAATCACCCGAGTCAGTTTTAACTACATAAGCAAAGTCAGGTGAATAGGAGTAACCTCCAGAAACAGGTATCTTGATTGAGTTTTTAGGTATTTTGGTAGGCTTTGTTGCGTAATTCAGCGGAACTAAATCCAGAACCTACGATCTGATTAGCTACATTCACTTCCTCTCGTAGCCCTATGCCTAAACCTCGTTATAAAACAACCAACTGGAAGCAATACAATCAATCACTCATTAACCGTGGCTCTCTGACCTTTTGGATTGATGAAGAGGCGATAAGCGGTTGGGCGCAAAGCAAACAGAATAAGCGCGGGAGGCCACGTCGGTTCAGTGATTTAGCTATTACGACAGCACTCATGGTGAAACGAGTTTTTTCTATGCCGCTGAGAGCGCTGCAAGGATTTATCGACTCGATATTTAGGTTAACCCATGTACCGCTAAGTTGTCCGCATTACACCTGCATCAGTCGTAGAGCCAAACAAGTAGAGGTCTCATTTAAGACTAAAACGAGAGGAGCGATACAACACCTAGCCATTGATGCAACTGGCCTTAAGGTTTATGGCGAAGGTGAATGGAAAGTCAAAAAACACGGGACGGATGGCAAGCGGAGAGTCTGGCGAAAGCTTCATATTGCCGTCGACACAAACACTCATGAGATCATTGCCGCCGAACTAAGTTTATCAACGGTTACAGATGGCGAAGTACTCCCGAACTTACTGAAACAAACACGCCGAAGTATCCTTGAGGTGTCTGGTGATGGCGCTTATGACACAAGAGCGTGTCACACTGCTATTAAGATTAAGGGAGCCATTGCGCTTGTTCCCCCACGAGAAGGGGCAGCCTTCTGGGAGCGTGGTCATCCTCGAAATCTCGCCGTGGGTTGCCAGAAGTTATACGGCTAAAATAAGTATTGGAAAGAGCGGTATGGATACCACAAACGTTCACTCTCAGAAACAGCGATGTATCGAGTTAAACAGTTGCTAGGAGGGAAACTGAGCTTAAGGAATTACAATGCCCAGGTGGGTGAATCTTACGCGATGATAAAAGCGTTGAACAAGCTTACTAGGTTAGGTATGCCTGAAACTTGTCGTATTGACTAAGAAATACGCGAAACGGGGTTGCTCTATCTCTAAATTTAATTACGCAACAAAGCCCCTTGAAGGCGAGATATATCGAGCTGATTAGAAAGTGTTGTTTTATTTTTTTTAGTCGGCATTCCTCTACTGAAAACGGAACTATGATAGAAGAAATCACTTACAGCATTATTTTCTAAGACATAACTAATGGAGGGGGAGTCTATAAAATCCCTATATAGTATAAACTTAGGGACGTTAACGCTGTATTTAGTTTTTCCACTATGTCTAACAATTGAATTCACTACTCTTTTGGGTAAAAAATGCGTGTTATATATTAGGCTTCGAACTTCAAAATTATCATAGCCTAATGAGTGTAATTTTTTACATTCAGTCTTTAGGAGCTTCTTAATTTCGAATTCATATAGATCTAGGTAACACCTTGTAGATTTATTTAATATTCCTAAAAATAACTTTTCTACTCGTTTTACTTTACATTGTTTGTACAATGGCAGTGCTACAGCGACCCCTAAAGAACTCTTATTTGATAGTGCGTTCACAGGGAAATTGTTGTCGATTCTTGGTTTTTTGTATCTATCTACGCTATTCATGAAATCTGTCGTTGGAGTGGTTATTTCTCTACACTTTTCCTGTTTGAATTTAGCTAAGCTATATAAATAAAGGCTATTAATCACTCTTTGCCTATCATTATCCATCCAGCCTAGATTAAGATACAGGGTGTGGTGTTTGAAAGCAGCTTTGGCGTGTTCTCGGTTATGATACATAATGGACCCTTAAAAATTTAAAATGCTAAATATCACTCTGTTTAATGGATGTTCTAGTGTCAGTGAGCCTATTTGATTATCAGTTATATACCGGGGCCTAAGCCCCGAGACGTTAGTCAAATAACTCTTCCAGAGATTTTTTCTTCCGAGAGTATGGCATCGTCGATTTACAATCAGGATACCCAGTACAACCCCAAAAAGAGCTAGCTCGCTTTTTACCTGGAGCCTTGCCTTTACGTAGGCGCATTGGCTTGCCACAGTCAGGACAATCAGGACAATCCTCAGCAGCAATACGCTTTTCTGGTTTCCCACGATTGTCAGGAAAAGTCTTTTTACATGTCTCGTTCTGACACCCCCAAAAAAAGCCATTTTTCCCTTTTAGTCGCTTCAACTTACCACCACAATTGAAACAATCATGAGTAGGACCTTCCGCATTTTTGAAAGCCTTAGCTAAGATGCCTTCTGGTTGAGTTAGGGTTGGAGCATTCTGCTTGAGTTGTTGGATCATTTGAACAATCCAACCTGAGATTTGCTGCATAAAGACGGACATGTTTCCGTTCCCTGTCGCTATCTTCTCCAGTTCCTGTTCCCAAGCCGCCGTCATGCCTGGGCTTTTGATCGCTGCTGGTACGACAGCAATAAGTGCGTGAGCTTTATCCGTGGCGATAAGGAGCTTTTTCTTTCTCTGCAAGTACCCTTTATCGACCGCACCCTGAATAATGCCTGCACGGGTAGCTGGGGTGCCGAGGCCAGCGGTGTCTTTTAGGACTTGCTTAAACTTTTCTTCTGTGACAAAGCGAGCAATGTTTTCCATCGCGCTTAGTAGTGTGGCTTCGGTGAAATGAGGTGATGGCCGAGTCATTTTGTCAGTGATTACCGAATCATTGATCAAGGCTGGTTCACCCTGGCTAACTTTCGGTAATTTCTCTTGCTCTTTTGGTCCATCAAGATCATCGCCTTCATCTTGAGGGGATGATTCTGCATCATTGTTGAATAGTACTTTCCAACCTTGACGTAAATGTGTTTTGCCGTTGGCCGTGAACGAATGATTGCCGCATTGAACATCAATTGTAGTTTTGTTGAATTCAAAAGGACTGTAGAACTGGGCGATGTAGAAACGACGAATTGCATCGTACAGATTGAACTCTTTTTCGCTCATGGCACTTATGTTGGTTTTGGCCGGAGTTGGAATGATGGCATGGTGAGCGGTGATTTTTTTGTCATTGAACGCTCTTGATGATCTCGATTGGTCTGCTCCAGCCACCAGCCCTGAAACACGCTGATCCGAAAGAATCAGAGCTTGAAGAATATCGGGGATATCCTCTTTCTGTGATTCTGGCAGGTATCTGCAATCTGTACGGGGGTAGGTGGTTGCTTTGTGCTTTTCGTACAAAGCTTGTGCTGCATCAAGTGTTTCTTGCGCACTGTACCCCCAACGTTTGGCCGCGTATTGCTGTAAACTAGTCAAATCAAATGGAAGAGGGGCTGATTCCTTGCCAGCTTTTGTTTCAGCCTTACTTATAAGTGCTTGCGCTCCTTTTACTTGAGCGGCTACTTGCTCTGCATAGGCTTTGTTTGTACATCGCCCTTGATCGTCAGAGCACTCTTCTGGCGGCACCCAGTGAGCAAGGAATTGACCGTTTTGAACAGATACACCGACGTCCATCGTCCAGAACGGTGATGGTTTGAAGTTGGCTATTTCACTGTCTCGCTGGCACACAAGGGCGACCGTGGGGGTGATTACTCGTCCTATATGGAGCGTTTGCCCGAAGCCAACCTCTCTTGCAAGTACTGTATAACAGCGAGACATGTTCATACCCACTACCCAGTCAGCTCGCTGGCGAGATAGGGATGCGTAATAAAGGGGTATCGTCTCCTTGCCATCTTTGATGTTTCGAAGTGCTTTTCTGATACTGCTTTCATCAAGAGCAGTTAAACAAACTCGTTTTACGGGGCCTTGGTATCGGAATCTATCGAGTAGGGAACGAGCGATCGCTTCGCCTTCTCTGTCATAGTCAGTCGAGATATAAACTGTGCTGGCTTTTTTCACCAGCTGCTCGATCACTTTATATTGCTTGGAAGAGCTACGCCTCACCTTGCTACGCCATGATTCAGGAGAAATAGGCAGTGTTTCAAGGGACCATGCTTTATATTTCTCGTCATAGTCATCGGGCATATAGAGTTCTAATAGATGACCAAGAGCCCAGGTTATTGCCCGGCCACTTCCATCATGAATAAAACCGTCGCCGTGCTGAGTTACTCCCATCACAGCTGCGAGGTCTTTTGCTTGGGATGGCTTCTCACAAATGTACAGATCCATTTAAGCGCACTCCTTTGGTTTGAGCGCGATGTCTTGAATACCGTTTTGCTGCGTAGAAAGGTTGGTCAGCTGTTTCCAGTTTTCGGAGGCATCGGCTATTAAGGGGGATTTCTCTGTGCCAGCAATAAAAGCTAGGTTGGCAGAGATAACGACTGCTGCTTCTTCCGGAGTGCCACTTTGTCCGGCCTCAACCAGCATGATGTTCAGCTCATCAAAGAGCTCAGCTTTAGCTTGAAGAACGAGAAGCTCTTCTTCCGTCAACTGAGTATGTGATGAGCTGGTGGTTACTTTATGGCTTTGCATGGGTTTACCACTGTAAATGGGCGAGTAGAACTGCGAACGATCTTGCGCTGTTCATTCGTCATTTTTTGTGATGTGCAAAATTGCGTCCAAGCGGTGAGATAATCTTGGTAAGTGTGTTGTGGCGGATTGCACTGACCAACCAGATCGCTTGGGATACTGCCTGTTTCGCCTTTTTCTTTCTCGATGAACTGCCAATCGCGTTCATCCATGCCATTACCGCTATCACAGAAACGCTCCCAGCGTGATAGTTCGTATAAGGAGTACCCTTTGCCTTTCACACCAGAAGAAAGTTTTTTGTATGCGGAAATGGCATCTTCCATGTTGGAACCATTTTTATCCTTCTGCTGTTTTATCAATGCGCTTTCATTATTCGCGCCGAGACTACTTGTTGGACCTAATACATGGATGTAATCGGGTTTGCGAAATGCTGCTCCACCCAGTCCTAAATCTTCATAAGAAACATTGAGACCACGATCTACACGATCTTGCTTCTTATGTGCTTCGATATCAGCACTGCCACGATTTTCAGCAATATTCAAAAGGAAGTAATAGGCATCGACATCATCATCAGACGCAAGCAGTTTGTCAGCCTTCGCTTCGTAGATAGGAAGGTTCTCTTGAATCCATTGATCTGTCGGCTGCTGAGGAATGCCGTAGCGTTGGTGCAATTCTGCGTTTGTTGGTGGGATATCTTTGGTTGAGGAACACCCAGCCAAAATAGCTAACCCTACAAGTACTACTAATTGCTTTTTAATCATCTGCTTACCCATTGAATTGTTGCTCCAACCATTGTTCATCAATGGTGTCGATTGTCCGGCCATCACTGTTGCTTAAAAGCTTACGAGTAATGACTGTTGTCCAGTTATTAACAAGAGACATGTCAGACTGAGCCTGATGCAAAGCCTCTTTGTCTCCCTGCATGTTGTTAGCGGTTACTGCCTGTGCTTGGCGCTTTAAAGCATCAAGTGCCAAATAGGCAGCATCGGGCAATGTTCTTTCCATACAACTCTCCTGATACCAAATAATGATGCTGTGTATTTTATCTGGTCACTCAATCATCTCTGACGCCTCAAACTGCCCAAAATGGACAGGAGGGGAGATATGAGAAGACAAAAGGGTCTGCGAGCATATACGCACGGAAAAAGCGCAGGTAAATAAGAACCAGATGATAAGTAGTGCCTTTAAAAAATTATTTGGTGGGCGCGGTGAGAAAAAAGTAGAGGTAGTAGCTTCCCAGGTTAGGGATTTAGCTGACGAAGAGATACCTCGATACCCGCCGTTTGCCAAAGGGCTACCAATGGCCCCAGTCGATAAAGTGTTGCAGACACAGAACGAACTTATTCAAAAAATCAGGAGCACTTTAGGTTTTACTCAAGAAGAGTACGACCGTTTAGTCATGCCTGTAATTGGCCGTTACGCGGCGTTTGTTCATTTATTACCAGCATCCGAAGCTCATCATCATCGGGGAGCTGGTGGATTGTTTCGTCATGGGCTGGAGGTTGCCTTTTGGGCGACACAGGCATCTGAGTCAGTTATTTTCTCAATTTCAGGCTCCCCTCGTGAACGAAGAAACAATGAGCCGCGATGGCGTTTGGCATGTTGTTTCTCAGGGTTATTGCATGACGTTGGTAAGCCATTGTCTGATGTTGTGATCACAAACAGCGATGGTAGTAAAACGTGGAACCCATATTCAGAAACTCTGGTTGACTGGGCTAAGCGCCATAATGTGAGTCGTTATTTTCTTCGTTGGAGAGATAGAGAACACAAACGGCACGAGCAATTTTCGCTGCTGACCGTCGAACGAATTTTGACTCCAGAGGCTTTGGAGTTTCTAGCTGATCCCGGTAAAGACATTGTTGAATCCATGCTACAGGCAATATCAGGTCTTAGAATCAATGACCCGGTAACAAAGTTAATGCTTAAAGCTGATGGTGAAAGTGTTTCTCGTGACCTCAAACAGAATCGCCTAGATGTCGATGAGTTTGCTTACGGTGTTCCTGTTGAGCGTTATGTATTTGATGCTTTACGTCGATTGGTTAAAACGGGCAAATGGAAAGTCAATGAGCCTGGCGCGAAGGTGTGGCATTTACATCAGGGTGTGTTCATTACATGGAAGCAGGGAGCCAGTGATATTTATGACTTGTTAACGGAAGATAAAATTCCTGGCATTCCTCGTGATCCAGATACCTTGGCTGATATTTTAATTGAGCGTGGTTTTGCTCTGAAAAACGTATTACCAGAGCATGGCAAAGATGTTTTCTATCGTTATTGGGAAGTTATCCCTGAATTACCTCAAGAAGGGGAAGAAGTCACAGGGAAAATCAAAATGCAGATGCTGCGTCTTGAATCGTCGGAGTTGGTTTTTACCACTGAACCGCCTGCGGCCATCGCGGGTGAAGTTATTGGCGATGAGGACGAACAGGAACTTGATGCCAGTGAGCTTGATGACGATGCACCGGAAGATGGAGATGAGAACTCTGATTCGCTCACCGCTACACCAGAGCCTATTGGTTCTCTTGATGATGGATTCGAAATTCCAGATTTTATGGCAGCACCGCCCTCAACGGACTCTCAATCATCGGAACCGAAAGGTGGCACTTCCACCGATACCAAAACAAGCAAGAATGACGATAAAGCTGATGCCCCAAAAGAACCATCAGCACAAGAAATCGCTCAAACCGCAGCACCATTAGCATTAGACGATCCATTGAAAGGGCTGAAAGATGCTGGTGGGGCATTAGGAGTTTGCGATTTTCCATTCGATGCATTTGGGCTCAATACCGAGCCTGATACAACACAAAAAGACAAAGCTGAAACGCCAAATGTTCCAACAGAACAAAGCGAAGAAGACACATCTTTACCCGGCATAGACAACATTCGCTCGGGCAAGAAGCGTCAGCCTAAAGCATCCGCAAACACGGCAGCATCCTTGTCACCGAATGAGTTTTTTGGCCCTGAACCGAGCGCAATATTTGATGCCCCACCAATGCCGCCAGAGGATATGTTTGCACCAATAGATGCTGTCCCTTTGGATGCCTATGACTACTCCCATGAGATGGAAGAGCGTGAAGAGTTTGTTCCAACAGAACATTTCCAAGATGCAGAGACATATTCTTTCAGCCAGCAGGATAAATCGAGTGATGTTGATGTGCGTGGTCATTTGGAGAATGTTCTAAGTGGATACGGCGCGGCAGAAAGTATTTTAAAAGAAGCCATTATTCCTGTGCTGGATGGACACAAAACATTAGGTGAAGTGCTTTGCTTTATGAAGAAAAAAGCAGTGATCCTTTATCCAGAAGGTGCCCGAGCGCTTGGGGCTCCAGCCGAAGTCTTGAACACGTTATTTGACGCTGGCGCTATCGTGCCTGACCCAGTTCATCCAAACCGGAAGGTTCATGATTTTAGTGGCATTAAAGGGTTGTTACTTTCTTCTGATATCTCAGATGTTATCAAAGCTGCGATAGAACAAGCTGAGAAAGACTTTGACCCAATTCGTGAAGTTAGTGCGCTAAATGATAAACGCCAATCTGGCAAGAAAGCTGAAAAGGCACACTCAGAAAAGAAAGTTAAGAGCCAGAAAACCAACCAATCTACGCCGAAAAAGCCTAAACCTGCAATGGATATTTCAGCATTACTGCCCGGAGAGCAAACAGGTGGCCGCTCATCTGAGAATAAAAGAATCGCACAACAAACGGCACAAGGTAAGAAGGGCACAGCAGCTAAAACTCAAACCGAACAGCACAAAAATGAGAGTGAAAACAGTGCTTCTAATGAGGAAAAGCAAAATGTGTCACGTTTACCTAAGCGCCAAAAACCAAAGACAACGGTAAATAAACCACCAAAAGAAACGCGGCCAGTGAGTCTGGATTTCGATTCTGATTTAGAACTGCCAATGACAAAAGTGGTCGGGCAAATAGATCTAGAAGACGAGGAACCTAAAAAGCCTCAGAAGGCGAAAGAAATTAGTGATGAGGACTTTTTACCTCCTCAGTCTGACATTGATGCAGAGGAGGCCATTAGGCTTCTGAAAGAAATGATAAAAAACCAAAAAGGACGATGGTTAGTCGGTCCGGTCATTAAGGAGGATGGGTGTTTGGTAACAAGCGATAAGGCTCTGGAGAAAGTAACTGGTGAGTGTACGAATCTTAGCAAATCTATGCTGAGAGCATTACTCGCTAGTGGGCAACGACGCCCAAGAATGACTATTCGCCAGGGGAATTTAAGGTTAGAGGTGGAGTAAAGATAGATGAGCATGGATTATGACCCACTTGGGTATGAAATGCCGTGGAGGCCAAATTTTGAAGGTCGTGCAGCGCTAGGGTGGGCAGCTGCCAGCGGTGTGGCCTTGACGGTTAATCAAATGGCAGAGTCAATGCCTCCGGAACCGTTTTATTGGATGACTGGTATTTGTGGTGTTATGGCAATGTCCCGAATCCCAAAAGCCATGATGTTACATCGTCTCCAGAAGCATCTATTTGGTCGTGAACTGGAATTTATCTCTTTAAAAGAGCTAGAAAAAATGATGGCTGGCTCAGAAGATGATATGTGGCTTGGTCATGGTTTTGTATGGGAAAAGCGTCATGCTCAGCGTGTATTTGAAATCATCAAACGTGACTGGCACACCTTTACTGCTCAAGAGCCTTTAATCAAGAAGACGGTTCGCGTCCTTAAAGGCAAAAAGAAAGAAGATCCAATGGGGCAAACATGGATTCACGGTGTTGAACCAAAAGAAGAGAAGTTGATGCAACCGTTGAAGCATACAGAAGGCCACACGCTTATTGTAGGTACAACAGGTTCAGGCAAGACTCGTATGTTCGACATTATGATCACGCAAGCTGTCTTGCGCAATGAAGCAGTGATCATTATCGACCCTAAGGGTGATAAAGAAATGAGGGACAATGCAAGGAGAGCTTGCGAAGCTATGGGCCATCCAGAGCGATTTGTTTCCTTTCACCCTGCGTTCCCAGATGAATCCGTGCGATTGGACCCTCTACGTAACTTTAGCCGTGTGACGGAGATTGCGAGCCGTTTGGCCGCGTTGATACCTTCGGAGGCAGGTGCAGATCCATTCAAATCATTTGGTTGGCAAGCACTGAACAATATCGCTCAAGGTCTTGTACTGACTTATGAACGTCCTAGCATTGTTCTGTTGAAACGATTTTTGGAAGGTGGTGCCGCAGGTCTGGTTATCAAAGCCGTACAGGCTTATTCAGCACGAGTTATGGAAGACTGGGAATCAAAAGCAGCACCATATTTGGAAAAAGTGAAAAATGGCAATAGAGAAAAGCAAGCTTTTGCCATGATGAAGTTCTACCAAGATGTTATTCAACCAGAGTTTCCTCACTCAGATTTGGAAGGCTTATTGTCGATGTTCCAACATGACTCGGCACACTTCGGGAAAATGGTTGCTTCACTGCTTCCTATCATGAACATGCTTACCTCGGGTGATTTAGGAAAGATGCTGTCTCCCGATTCAAGCGATGTCGATGATACCAGGCCAATAAGTGACTCAGCCAAAATAATAAACAATGGCATGGTTGCATACATTGGTCTGGATAGTTTGACCGACAGTATGGTTGGTTCTGCAATCGGCTCTCTTTTCTTATCTGACTTAACAGCTGTTGCTGGTGATAGATACAACTTTGGTGTCAACAATAAGCCCGTCAATATCTTTGTGGACGAAGCCGCAGAGGTGATCAATGACCCATTCATTCAGCTTCTCAACAAAGGTCGTGGCGCGAAACTTCGACTATTTGTTGCAACACAAACATTCGCTGACTTTGCCGCTCGGATGGGGAGTAAAGATAAAGCACTTCAGGTTCTGGGAAACATTAACAACACATTCTCATTGCGTGTAATTGATCCTGAAACACAAAAGTTCATTACAGACAACTTACCGAAAACACGTTTGAACTACGTCATGAGAACGCAGGGCCAAAATACGGACGGTGAGCAGCCGATTATGCATGGGGGCAACCAAGGGGAACGGCTTATGGAAGAAGAAGCTGAATTGTTCTCTACGCAACTCCTGGGGATGCTGCCCAACCTTGAGTACATAGCCAAAATCTCTGGGGGGAAGATAGTCAAGGGACGGCTACCTATCTTGACATCTTAATGGCGAAATATGAGTGCGAATAAGTATAAAAATTATGAGGTTACTAGAGTGGTTGATGTGAATCCGCACAAGAAAGTACTAAGCGTGATCCGAAAGCGTGATCGAAAAAATGCACACACACTGGCACTGCTGTTTTTTGATTGGCCTGCAACCAATGATGTGATTGAGCAACTATGTTGTCTCATCACTGATGGGATCAAATCGGATAAGGAGCCAGTGATTTATCCGATTTTGGAAGAGGCATTAGATAAATATAGCGGTGTAGTGTTCCATGCGAACAAACGTAAGTACGAGGACCCGGTAAGACTAGGGGTTTTCTTGGAAACCATCATCACTGAAACAGCTAAAGCGCTAGAAATTGAGATTGAAGATTCACTAGGTAACAAGTGGTCTGTGGAGAAAGGTGAGCCTTTTTCTCACTGGCTTGCAGACCATAAAGGTGAATTATTCATTGTTCCACATCAACATCAGAATGAATGCAAACTTCGCAAGGCTTTGTATCAGTTAGTCGCTAGCGAAAGTGTAAAAACAGTATTAAGGAGAACCAATTATGAAGAAGCCGTTGTGGCTGGTCGCTTGGTTGCTAGTCATTGAAGTCTTGGTGATTCTTTTGCTAGTACCTGGTGATTGGACAGATAAAACAATTCAGCGTGAATCAGAGCTGGTGGAGCAGAACTTAGGCTATGAAGCTAGACAGTGGATTAGTGATACAGCTGGGGACTGGTACAAAACTAGTGTGCTTGATTCTGGCTTTTATGCTGCTATGTATCACACGTTAATTCCAACAGAAGAGGAACGTAGAAAGTCGAAAGGAATGGAGAATATGGGCCAAGCATGGTTCGTTTGGGTGGAGGGGCGAATTGAAGCCTTTACCAATGTAATTTACCAGTTCTACACGCGGTTAGCACTTTTGTCCTCCTGGGCACCGTATCTGCTCATCTTGTTCATCCCGGCGGTTTATGACGGTTTGATGAGTTGGAAGATCAAACGAACCAACTTTGACTATGCGAGCCCTGTTGTCCACCGATATAGCATTCGAGGAACGTTCTTCCTAAGCATGGGGCTGTTTATTACCTTTTTTGCTCCCATAGCTCTAAATCCAATTGTAATCCCCGCTGTGATGATGCTCTGTTGTGTGTTGTTGGGACTTGCATTCGGCAATTTACAAAAACGAGTTTAACCAAAGGATATTCAATATGAAAAAGACTGCTCTAACAATCATTGCCGCATTCATGCTTGCAGGTCCAGCAGTGGCGAAGACAGATAAACCCTATACGGAGGAAGTGGAAACTTTCTTTGAGACCTTCGAACTGATGTGTGAAAGTTGCGCCGAAGTTTCGGAGTTTATGGTTCAGACACTAGAAGAGAAGTGCGATCAACCGATAACCATAGAAAATATTCAGAATGTAACGAAAACACATCCTCTCTATGCATTTCTTCTGGCTATGGGGAACATGAACCCAGATGGAAAACCTCTTAGCTTTCAGTCTGCCGCTGACAACGTGGACTGTAACGATGGAATGAAGTGGGTAGAAAAGACCCAAAGCGCGATGAAAGCAGCATATCAAGAGCAGAAGAAGCAAGCGCAAAACGGATAAGTCACATTACATTGCAAAGGCGGCCATTTGTTGGCCGCTTTTTTGTGTCACTCACTTTCACATGTGAAAGTCTTAATGCTTCCCAAATGGACAAATACAGCGCTGTGAAATGAGCACGAGATCAGGTGAGAATAAAGAAAAATTAAATAGCAATCAGTTGGAGGTTATATGTCTTCTCATACACATACAGCAAATAGCTCTGAACGCTCTGGAGCATCATGGGGCGTAGGGCAAATTATCCTTTGGCAGTTAATCTTTGCCGTAGGTTTCTTTTTTGGTATTCAGTATGGCGATCTTGTTCGCTTGTTTTAACCTTTCACATTACCCGCTCTAAAAACGGCTTTATGCCGTTTCTCTCTTTATAAGACCACTTTTCGCCCAAGTTGCCCAAAAAGGGCGTTAGCCCGTGGCGTGTTTGTTGAAAAAATCTTCCAGAATTGGCGACATTGGAAATTGGAAGAGATATGGAATGAAGCCCGTCAAAATCCCACGTCGTATAGACGAACCGCCGCACATGCTGCTCTGGAGTGCAGATGAGCTGGCTCCTATGCTTCTTGGCCTTGTCATCGGAGTGATGATGGGCAAAGCCTTGATTTTTTTCTTAATCGGCTTGGCCGTGACCAATTTATATCGTCGATTTCGTGATAACCACCCTGATGGCTACATGCTTCACATGCTGTATTGGGGGGGATTCATCGCAACAAAAGCAAAATCTTTGAAAAACCCATTTATCCGGAGGTATTTCCCTTGAATTTAAAGGTGTATTTAAAAACCTGGGAGGGCACTCAGGCTGAAAATAAATGGGGGCGAGTCTTCGTCCTCGGTCTGATCTTCACCGTCTTGCTGCTAGCTGTGAAGTTGTTTAGCAAAGAGACCATTGTGACCGTTCAGCCTTGGACTTTGAATGAAGAAGCTTGGGTATCACAAAAAAATGCCTCTCAATCATACAAAGAGGCGTGGGGATGGGCTCTTGGAACGCTGATGGGTAACGTAACTCCCGGCAACGTTAACTTCATCAAAGAACGTATGGAGCCAATTCTAGCACCGACTATTTATCAAGAGTTTATTGATGCACTTGAAATCCAAGCGCAAGAGATTCAAGCAGACCGAATCACTATGCGATTCGAACCTCGTTTCGTCGAATACGAAGAAACGACTGACAAGGTTTTTGTGTATGGGCACTCCTTTGTTAAGGGGGCTGCTTTTGACGCAAAAGAGCAACGTACAGACAGAACATACGAGTTTGAGCTCCGCGTTTCGAACTATATGCCTGTCCTTGATTATATGACCACGTATGAAGGTCGCCCTCGAACGAAGAGTGTTTTAGACAAATTAGAACGTAAAGAAGAGAGCCGGAGAAAGCGTAATGAAGGTTAATTCGATTGTTTTGGCGCTTTCAATTGCGCTTGGTGTTTCAAGTGCAGTGAATGCATCAGATGATGAAATACCAGTTGTTCCTGTCAGTGTTATGAAGAACAACGTTCCAGCCCCCGTAATCCCTGATTCAGTAGCAAAACAAAGAGCTACAACTACTCAGGCCAATAGCTCGAATTTGGCTGGTGGTTACACTGAAAACTCACAACTGGTTATGGAGCCTGGGGTTAATCAGATCATCCCTATTGCTATCGGTCATCCCAACCGAATCGTTACTCCATTTGGTAAGCCGGAAGTGACGTCAACATCCTTACAGCCGGGGCAAAATAAAGGTGAATGTGGGGAAATATGCATCAAAGAGAATGTTATCTATGTGGCTACGGCAAAAGAATACCCAGTAACCATGTTCATTACAGAAAAGGGCTCAGAAGCTCGTGCGCTGAGTTTAACAATGGTTCCTCAAAGAATCCCACCTCGTGAAGTGTTTTTGAAGCTCGACAATAACAGCTTAATACCTGGCATGTTTGCAAACAACAAAGCTAAAAGCTGGGAGCAAAGTCAGCCATATATCGAAACACTTCGAACAGTATTCAGAAAACTGGCTCTTGGTGAAATCCCTAATGGCTACTCCATGAATCGAACTCCAAGCAATGTTCAATTACCTCAGTGTGCGCAGCCTGGTATTTCAGTCAATTTTGCAAATGGACAAATGATGATGGGGCATCATTTGACTGTATTTGTAGGTATTGCTCGAAACGTCACAAGTGAACCTATTGAGTTCAAAGAGCAATCTTGCGGAAACTGGAGTGTTGCTGGTGTGACTTCATGGCCGCATAAGGTTCTTGAGCCAGGTCAGAAAACCGAAGTGTACGTGGCAGTAAAACAGCGCGAGAAAACCGAATCGGCTACTCGTCGTCCTTCACTGTTGAGCGGAGGAATGTAAACGATGATTAATATGAATTGGTGGAACGAGCTCGATCCAAACAAAAAGCGTTGGGTTGCTGTTGCAGGTGGTGTTTTCGTTCTGTTTGTGGCTGTGAGTCTTTTTTCTGATGAAGGTACAAGTGACTCCAGCAATAAAAGTCGTAAAGAAACCATCCGTCACGTATTAACTGACAAGGGCACTCGTGAAGCGGGTATGGATGCATTGGTTGGCAATCTTAAAACAACGAAAGCTGAACAAGAACAACTGCGACGTGAACTGGACAAAGTAAAACGTGAACTGGAGAACACTAAGTCGAAGGCTGGTGCATCAGTTGATATAGGTAAGGAACTCGAACAGCTGAAACGCGATGTTAAGGAGCTTTCTCAAGAAAATAGAAACTTAGCGCGAGATTTAGAAAAAGCTCAGAAAGACGCTGAAAAACGTTCAGGGAAGCCTACAGCTGGTGGCGCTGAAACTGGTTTGACAGAGGAACAGGGCGCTCAACAAGCTGGTGGATACACCTCTACCGAAAAGCTTGATTACAAGGACCCTAATGAGTTCTTTAAGAAAGCTCCACTACCAGCTAACTCTCACAGCAAACCAACGGGTAAGGAATCGGATAGATCAGGTAAACCTACCGCTCAACCGGGCATTCGAATTGTTAACTACACAGAATACAACGAAGCAGAAGAGAAAGCGGCGGAAGAGCAGGAGGACCAAGACAACTCTATCTACTTACCTGCGGGTTCAATTCTTACTGGTGTAACGATCACTGGTATGGATGCTCCTACCGCAAAGGGAGCAAGAAAAGACCCTTTCCCAGCAACAATTCGACTCCAGAAGGAAGCTATTTTACCTAACCGATTCAGAGCCGATGTTCGTGAGTGTTTCTTGATTGTATCCGGTTACGGCGATCTGAGCTCAGAAAGGGCATATCTACGAGGCGAGGTTATTTCCTGTGTTCGTGAAGACGGCGGCGTAATTGAGTCTCGCTTGGACGGATATGCAGTGGGTGAAGATGGTAAAGCTGGTGTACGTGGCCGCTTAGTATCTAAACAAGGTGCAATGATAGCCAAATCTTTGACGGCTGGTTTCTTGAGTGGCTTTGCTCAAGCGCTTGATACAAACCCAGTTCCAGTTATCAACACTAATCCAACAGACACACCTGTATATCAACACGTGTTCAATGAAAACACTATGCAGAGTGGTATATCAAAAGGCGCATCAAGTGCGATGGAGAAGGTTGCTCAGTTTTATCTTGATATGGCTGAGGGAATGTTCCCTGTAATAGAGGTCGATGCAGGTCGTCAAATTGACGTAATTATCACCAAGGGGCAGCAACTAAAACTTAAATCGCAGGGGACAAAATAATGACGAAAAAAACACAAAAGCTGACCAGAAAGGGCAGTTTCACAGGGGGCTTTCCAATGGTTAAGCCCATAAAATCTACAGTGTCGATGATTTTGGGCAGCGCTTTATTGCTATCAGGCTGTACCTCAATCGGCAGTGATGAGTATAGCTGTTCAGGTATTCCTGATGGTGTTCAGTGTATGTCAGCGCGAGATGTCTATGCGGCGACAAACGATGGCAATATCCCACGCTCAGTAAAGCCTGGAGAAGAGCCTGTTTCTGTTCCAGGAGAGATAGCCAACTCATCATCGACGGGAGATTCAGTGATAGACAATTACGTCACACCGCGCCTCCCGAATCGTCCGGTGCCTATTCGTACTCCAGCACAGGTCATGCGCATATGGGTAGCCCCTTGGGAGGATACCAATGGTGACTTGATTGTGACTGGGTACGTTTACACCGAAATAGAACCGCGCAAGTGGGTAATTGGGGAAGGGACTCAACAAGATGTACCTATGCTCAAACCCTTGCAAACGATAAAACCCAAAGCTAATTCAGAAACTAAATAGGAGAACTTAGCAAAATGAACGTCACATCCACATCAAACAATAAAGTCAACCTTTTGTTCTGGGTGGCGTTGGCTCTGGTGATCAGTTTTATGTTTGCCAATCAAGCCCACGCTGGTACAGGCGGTACAGAATTTGATGATATCTGGACCACCATTACTGACTGGACTCAAGGTACGCTTGGCCGAATCATCGCAGGTGCAATGATCTTGGTAGGCATCGTTGGTGGCATCGCTCGTCAAAGCTTGATGGCATTTGCGATGGGTATCGGCGGCGGTGTCGGCTTGTACAACAGCCCTACCGTTGTTGAATCTATCATGACAGCAACTCTTGAAACTGCTGACAAAGTTGCCCCAGTTGCAATTCAACTAAGCAACGGATTAGGTATGTGATTTCATACCTAACAGTACTTTGTAAGTACTTGATATAACGGGCAGTTGAATATCTCAACTGCCTTTTTTAAGATTGAAAATCAGGAAAACAATCATGGAAATCACAAATAAGGCTAACAATAAAGCCAATCTTCTTTTCCACGTCGGTTTAGTAATGATCGTTGGACTTATGTTTGCGAACCAAGCTCACGCTGGTACTGGTGGTACAGAGTTCGATGACATTTGGACCACCATCACCGACTGGACTCAAGGTACACTGGGTCGCATCATTGCTGGTTCAATGATTTTGGTAGGTATCGTTGGTGGTATCGCTCGTCAAAGTATCATGGCATTCGCAATGGGTATCGGCGGTGGTGTTGGTCTATACAACAGCCCTACGGTTGTAGAAGCGATTATGACAGCTACATTAGAGTCAGCTGAAAAAATTGCTCCAGCAGCTATTCAGTTCAGTAACGGCTTAGGGCTATAAGGTCTCAATACTCACTTTAACCCCTCCTTTTATACTTGGCATTTTTGGTTTCAGTCGTCAGAAAATGCCAAGTGATTTCCCTCCCAGAAAAACGCTTTAAAAACGCTCAAATTGGGCAGTTACACAGTCTGTGTATAGCCGATTACTCCAGTAACCTCCTGTATTGGGTTCTTGTAACCCTATTCAATAGCTATTGGAGAAAACATTATGAATAAGTTCAAGCTAAGGCTACCAGTCTTGCTTGGTGCGATGGCCGCAATTGCTGCACCATTAGCTCAAGCGGAATTGTTAGAATACAGCTTTAATACACCTGATGGTGCAGAACGCACATTATCTCCAAGCACCGTTTACGCCAACCCAACAGGGAACATAAAGTTCGCGTTGAGTGCAGGGATCGACCGTAAGGTTAAAATCTCTATCGTAAGGCCAGACGGTTCAGTGGTGAATTCGGCTACGAGTCACCTGCTTGGAGGCGCAGACCGTATTACAGTTAATGGAAAGTCCTATTATGGTGCGGAGTTAGAACTAGCCGCTCCGGGGGAGGGCGAGTACTCATTTAAGGCAGAAATTCTTACGTCTGTTGGAGATTCTGTTCAAACAGATACATACCCAATTATTGTAGATATCACACCTCCTGTTATTTCTGGGGAGATTCAGTGGGTCAGAAGTGGTTTTAGTATGGGTAGTATTGATGTCTTTAACCACGGTTATGCGGGTAAAGAGTTGAGATTGGAAGGGATTGATGATGATAGCGGTATATCGTCAGCAAAATTCTTTACCATCGACTCTTCTGGGCAAAAACGAGAAACGAACGCATCCTTGGATACAGTTCAGGGAGTGGCATCTTTACCTGTCGGCAGTGCAGTCAGTAGCTCGATGGCTCCTGAAAATCAAGCAGAGTATACTCTTGGTTTTTCAATCAGTGACGAAGCAGGAAACCAGACAGAAATCAGTAGAGTTTCAACGATTGATAAGGTTGTTCCCCAGGTCTGGACGGAAGTATTCGATAGTTCCGAAGGCATTTGGAAACCCTACACATCGGGTATGAATGTTTATGAAAACCCTGTTCAAATTCGTTACAAACGAAGAAAGCAGGAACATACTGCATTTAATGGAACAAAATATGGATGGGGAGATACAACCTATGATTCGGAAGATAATGAATTTATTTACCGAAATGTAAGTTTAAACTACCCTCAAAAATACTCATATTTCCATTTCTTCACCCAAGCTGGTGGTTACTCAACACATCGTTACGCAGATTTTAATTTTAATCTAGCTGGTGGGGCTTCTCTTGGTCCTAAACCAATAAAGCTTGAATATCATCTAAGTGATGGTGGGTGGGTCTCAAGTGAAAGACCACGCTACTCTCACCCTTACGTGGTGGATAAGGTCCGTATACATTCAGAAGCAAGGCCATATAACCAGAAAGCTTGGCTTAGTGGTTTTGGAGCTTGTGTGATCCCTGCAAATGAAACGTTTTGTGAGGCTGAGGTCAATGTAAGTAGGACATCAGGGCGAGGATACAGCCCAATTCAGTATTATGTAGCAAAAGAAGATGGATCATTTTCAGTGCATGGTGGGTATCTGTACACATTTTGGGATATGAATCCACCAACAATAGATAATGTCTCTGTTGATAAAACATTAGGCCAAATGACAGTACGGGTTATTGATAATGATAGAGTCAATAACTGGCAGATAAGTCATTGGGACACTAATGTGTTTAAAGCATATGCTGATAATGGTGAAGAACGGATCGAGCTGCCGCGTTCATCGTACACTTCACCTGACTATAAAACTAAAATTGCGACGTTTGATTTTGCTAGTCTGACCGATGGTAACTATTCCCTGTCTGCCGAAGCGATAGATACCTATGGGAACAGTGCTACGCAAAGTTATGGTGAGCAAATCTTAGTCGATAACACGCCACCAACGTTATCTGTCAATGTTACTGATGATGTCCAGTCTTTGGATGACGTTGTTATCAATCTTTCTGATAACTTAGACAGTACACCGAAGGTAACGTCGATTGCTTTAGTCGGCGGTCCGGCGGATGAATCTGTTCAATTGTCATGGCGTGAAGAGTCAAATGGTCGATTCCGTTTGGAATACCCTGTGATGTTCCCTTCGCTGGCAGAAGGTGAGAGTTATACTCTTACCGTAAAGGCTGTAGATAACCAGAGTAACGAAGCGACAAAAGCCGTAGTGTTTAACTATAAACCTCGTGAAATTACGCTTTCAGGCGGATTTAACGGCAATATGGCTATTCCGGCAGTTCCGTATGAGTTTACCTATGCAGACGGTAAGAACATCATCGAAACTGAACCTCTAACGTTAAGTGATGGTTCGGTCGTAACTGGCTCATACGACGTAATGGTGACATTGCGAAGTGATGCTCAAATTCCTTTGGTGGTAAACGGTATTCGAGTTGAACCAGGCCAAACTGCTGACATTATGAAAAATCATAGCTTTGCTTCTACTGGAGGACGATTAAGTATTCCAGTTCGAGCTGTTGATGGTGCAGATGCTGGCACAGCAAGCCTTTTGGTTATGACTACAGCGCCTAACTCACCAGTTTTGGTAGCCAATATCAAAACATGGAAAGCGAGTGAAAGCTTAACGGCCAATACCTGGGAAGTTCGACAAGTCATCGACAACTTCAATGTCCAAGTCTCTGCCGACTCAGGTGTACCATGTCGCTATTCGACGAACCTGCAAGAAGCTCAATCATCAGATCCTATCAAAGACCCTGTATGTTTTGTTGAGTGGGAGCAGATTCCAGATGAAGCCGAAGTGGTAAACAGTAATCGAGTTGCTGGTATATCTGGTCAAGCATTGCAGATCGGTGAACAGGATGTCACTTATGGTGTATATCTGTTTAACGGCGAAGATAAGGTAAAAATCGGCGGCGGTAACAGAAAGCTAAATGTGGTCTCTGCTTTGGGTTCAGTAACTTACTTACCAGAGTCAGATATTGCTCAAGTAGACCGTGTTATCCAGAACTTAAATGTTCAGTTACGACAAACCTCAGGTCCAAGCTGTATCCTGACGATGGATGCTGAAAAAGCCAAGCAAGATGAGAGTGGACGTGTATCCGAAGCGGCGCACAGAAGCTGCTTATTTGAGTGGAAAGAAGTTCCAGAAGGGCTGCTACAAGATACTCGATACGACACACCAACACTAATTGGTTCATTGGCAGAAAAAGCAACGGTTCCTTTAAGTTGGCGCGTTAGCATTTTCTCTCGTAGTGGAGCTCGTGTAGCGTTAGCGGATGAGACCTTTAACATCGAGGTTGTTGACCCAGCGGTTCCTCAAGTTGATCTGATGACCGATTATCACTTCAAGGACAACATCTACATCGTTCCTATGACTGGTGATTATTTCGGTGATGTCCAAGTGAATGCGAAGCCATCAGACTTGAGGGTTTCTATATCTAGGAACAATGAAACACTTGAGTCAGAAGTGCATTCATCCGGTATGGGTACAGCGATGAAGGTGAATCGTCGTATTCGAACAGATGACCGCAAACTGTGGGAAGAAGTAACTTACCAAGTTGACTCTTCATATGAAAAAGTACCTGAAATTAAGAGCACTAAAGAATATCGACTGATTGCAATGCCAAGCAAAGGTATTCGTCCAATGCTGTCAATGGATGGTAATACTGTTCTCGATATCCAAACGCTGAACGTAAAAGTCGATATACGCGATTTGTACCGTGGGAACGACGAATATGATGAAGCAACTATGGGGCAGTGGAAGGTTCGTCTGTCTCGTCAGATCTCTCCAGGAGAGATTGAACCAATGTCAGAATGGGTGGATGCAGAAAACGGTTCAGCTGAAATAGCAGTTGAAATGTCGAAAGTAGACTCTAGCTACATTCGATTTACCGCAGAAGCGAAGCTTGTTAGCCCAGTTGAAGGATATGAACGTATCGAGGCATCTCCAAGCCCAATTTTTGCTACGGTTCTTCGTGGTAACAAAATTGATGGTGAGGTTACAACTCGTCGTTTATCAGGTGCAGCTCCTTTCAATGCCGCTTTTAAGTTAGGTATTGTCGATCGGCTTGATTATCGTTCAGTTGGAGATGTCTTCTGGGAAGTGAGTAATGACGATGGTCAGACATGGAATGAACATGCTACAGAAGAGCGTAGAAAGTACAGTTTCGTAGAGAGTTTCGGTGTTGGTAAATATCTAGTTCGAGCTAAAGTTGTAAACGTAAACTCGGGCTTAGAAAAGTACACTGAAAATGTAGAAATTGTTTCGTATGAAGCGCTTGAAGTTGATGTTCCTGGTCCTGATACGCTCTTGGTGGGTAGTTCTTCTGAATACTCAGCGACCATTATGGATGGCGAGAACGCATTTGATGCAAGTAAAGCTGTGATTGAGTGGTCAGAAGATGGTGGTAAGACTTACACTACTGCGGCTCCACGTATCACGCTAACCAGAGAAGAACCACAACGAGTTAAGCTAATTGCTCGTGTACGTTCGACGATGGCTCCAGAAGATGATGCGTATGCGTATAGCCAGGCCAAGAAAACCGTAGAGTTTAAAGCTGTTAAAGCTCCGCGTATTCGTATTGATGGACCTCGTTTAGTAGAGAAAGACTTTACTTACAAACTAACCGCAGATACTCGACTGCCTTATCGAGATTTGGATGCCGAAGTTAAGGGTTTCTTCACGCTTCCTGATGGAACCATTATTGAAGGCAACACTGCTGAGTACGTTCCAAATCAAGCAGACTTGGATCAAGCTCGTGTTGAAATCAAATACACAGCATGGATCGACGGTTACAAGGAGTCTTCTACATCGGAAACGGTATACAAAGCTCGCGTATGGCAATATGTCTGGCCTGAGTTTGCACTCAGCTACAGAGCAAATGCAGATGTAGCACCAGCTATTGTTAGCGCTTCTGTTCGTCCTGTTGGATTCCGAGGCAAGCTTGAAGAGCCTACCTACGAATGGATCTTACCGGAAGGTGCAAAGCTTAAAGATCAACGAGACACGTCTCGCTCTTTTGAAATCACAGAGCCGGGCGAGCACCTTGTGAAGGTCATTGTGCGCGATGCTCGTGGTAACGAAGCAGAAGCTCAGTTAGCGATAACGGTAGGTCAAGCTGAAAACTATAAGGTAGAACTAGAATACTCAGGTTCAAATAAGCTAGATCGTGAACCTCTGGATGTTTTGGTTCGTCCATATATTGAAGGTGGACACCCAAGAGACCGAATTAATGTGATGCAGTACACCGTTAATGGGAAGTCTCTTGAAGACACTGGTCGTTATGGAAGAATGACGCTTGACGCGGGAGAACACACAATTAACTTCCGTATTAAGTCTGAAATGGGCAAAGAAGTGGAGAAAGAGTTGAAGATAAAAGTTATCGAAAACCAAGCTCCGGTTTGTTCTATCGACCACAGAGAAAGTACATTCGCATGGCTTGTGTATGCCTCATGTGATGATGTCGATGGTCGTGTAAAAGGATTTGAATGGACGCTTAATGGTGAACCTGTTGCCTCTTCATCACGAAGATTGACGATCAGCAAACGCAGCTATGATGCAATGCCAGAAGTTACTTTGACTGGTATAGATGATGCTGGTGGTCGCAGTGATCCTGTGACCCTTCAATAAAAGTATGACTATCTAAACCAAGCCCGGCACTCGCCGGGCTTTTTTGTCTCTCCGCTCTAATTGACCAAACAGGGCAACTACAGATGCAGGCTTGTATCCATATCCCGAATAAACTGCCAACTGATGAAAAAGTAACTGACGGTTAAAGGATAGGTATGTTGAAACAAGCAATAGCACCAGTGCTCATGCTGCTTAGTACTGTAGCAACAGCGAAAGATTTTACTGCTGCTGATGTGCAGAAAGCAGAGGCAAAGATTACTGGAATGGTTGAGTTGCCAATTTATGGCATCAATGCAGTAGAAAGTGACGGTCAAATCGTGTTTTTGTCAGAGAATGGACGCTTTGTTATTTCAGGACAAATCTACGATCTCTGGCAAAAGAAGCCTCTCAGTACGTTGACAGAAATGCGCGATGTCGCTGACCGATTTAGGCTACGTGACATGAATGTCGATATAGATGCGATGAATGTGGCAAAGCTTGGGACTGGCCCAAAAGAAGTAGTGGTCTTTGTTGACCCTCAGTGTGGTGCCTGCCACCAGCTAATGGAAGAGGCGAAAGCTCTTAAAGATGAATACACGTTTAAGTTTGTCGTGATACCTATTCTTGGTGATAAGTCAAACCGTTTAGCTCGCGCTCTGTCTTGCATAACTGACCAAGATAAAGCGTTTGAAGCGCTTAGCCAAAGAAAGCTTGGTTCCTACCCAACATCATGCAGCAGTAAACGTCATGATCTCACTCTGCTTACCGCACAGTTACTAAATATTCGAGGTGTTCCTTATTTGATTGCACCTGATGGGCGAGTCAACGCTGGCCGACCACAGAATATGGACCTGAAAACATGGCTGGAGAGCGATAAATGAACATTATTACGATAAGAAAAAAGCTCCAAGAAAAGCTTATCCCAGAGCATTTAAGAGCTGCTGGGATTGTCCCCGTGCTTGCGTACTCAGAAGATGATTACACCTTCTTGATGGATGATAAAAGCATTGGCTTTGGTTTCTACTGCCATCCTCTATGCGGGGCTGACGAAAAGATTCAAGAGCGTGTTAATGGTTTTATGAACCAGGAGTACCCGGCCAAAACCACCATGCAGTTTATCTTGTTTCGATCTCCTGACTTAAACCATGAAATGTATCGAATGATGGGGTTACGTGATGGTTACAGAGATGATCTGTTGACCTCTTCAATCGAGCAGCGAATGGAGTTTCTTCAAAAACATACGACCGAGAGAATGGTTGCCAAATGTAAGAAAGGAACATTTGATCTTGGTCTAATCCACGACCTAAAACTGTTCGTCACCGTAAAAGTGCCCATCAAACATGCCAATGAACCGTCTCAGGAAGAACTAGACTCTCTGGCAAACCTACGGACTAAAGTTGAGTCTTCACTAAGAACGATTGGTGTTCACCCTGTCCCCTTAACTGCTGTCGGTTACATCAGAACAATGAATACCATGCTCAATTGGGGGCCTGAGGCATCATGGCGAACAGATGGTTGCGATTGGGAAACAGACAAGCCCATTTGTGAGCAAATTTTTGATTACGGCACAGATTTGGAAGTTGATAAGAGCGGTCTACGTTTAGGCGATTATCACGTTAAGGTTATGTCTGCGAAGAAAATGCCCGACTCTTTCTATTTCGGTGATGCAATCACCTTTGTTGGGGATCTCAGTGGGGGCAACTCAGCTATTCGTGAAAACTACATGGTCGTGACAAACCTGTTTTTCCCAGAGGTTGAAAACACCAAGAATGCACTTGAAAGAAAACGTCAGTTTACAGTAAACCAAGCATACGGGCCTATGCTGAAATTTGTTCCAGTACTTGCTGACAAAAAGCATGACTTTGATGTTTTGTATGAGTCATTAAAAGAAGGCTCAAAACCTGTCCGTGTAAGTTACTCATTGGTGCTTTTTGCTCCTACAGCTGAACGCGCTCAAGCAGCAGCAACAGCGGCGCGTAACATCTGGCGCGAGAACCGCTTCGAGATGATGGAAGACAAATTTATCTCGTTACCAATGTTTATCAATTGCTTGCCATTCTGTACCGACCGAAAAGCCGTAAAAGATCTGTTTCGTTATAAAACCATGACCACTGAACAGGCATCAGTTCTATTACCGGTATTTGGCGAGTGGAAAGGGACTGGCACTTTCCACTCTGCATTGATTTCTCGTAACGGACAGCTAATGAGCTTGTCTTTGCATGATAGCGACACGAACAAAAACTTAGTGGTCGCAGCGGAATCTGGATCGGGTAAAAGTTTCCTTACCAACGAATTGATATTCAGTTACTTGTCTGAGGGGGCTCAAGTTTGGGTTATAGACGCAGGTAAGTCATACAAAGACCTGTGTGAACTGCTGAAAGGGGACTTTGTGCATTTCGCCGAAGGCTCCAACATTTGTTTGAACCCATTTGAACTGATCACGAACTGGAAAGAAGAAGAGGATGGTGTTGTCTCTATCGTCAAAGCTATGGCATCCGAGAAAGGCTTGTTGGATGAATACCAACTCGCAGGTTTAAAGCAAATTATGAACGAGCTCTGGGAAGTTATTGGCCGTGATATGACTGTAGACCACATCGCTGATAAGTGTTGTGAGTCTGATGAGCAACGAATTAAAGACATCGGTCAACAGCTATATGCATTCACATCAAAGGGTAGTTACGGTAGCTACTTCTCTGGTTCGAATAACGTTAACTTCCAAAACCGTTTTACAGTCCTGGAGCTTGATGAGCTACAAGGCCGCAAGCATTTACGTCAGGTTGTTTTGCTGCAAATGATTTACCAGATTCAGCAGGAAATGTTCCTCGGTGAACGTAACCGTAAAAAAGTCGTCATCATTGATGAAGCATGGGATCTGCTTAAAGAGGGTGAAGTTAGTACATTTATGGAACACCAATACCGTAAGGCAAGGAAGTACGGTGGAAGTATTGGTATTTGTACTCAGTCGATCAACGACCTGTATGAAAACCCTGTGGGTCGCGCTATTGCTGAGAACTCAGCTTCCATGTACCTACTTGGTCAGACAGAAGAGTCAGTAGAATCCGTAAAACGAAGTGGCCGTCTGTCTCTTTCCGAAGGTGGTTTCCATACCCTAAAAACTGTTCACACCATTCTAGGTGCTTATTCAGAAATCTTCATTAAATCAAAAGCTGGCATTGGTGTTGGCCGTTTGGTTGTAGGTGATTTCCAAAAACTACTTTATTCAACAGACCCGGATGACATCCGAGATATCAATAAGTATGTAGATCAGGGCTTAAATATCACTGACGCAATACGTCAAGTAATGCATCAACGTGGCATGGCCGCATAACTAAAAAGGAAAGGATGATGAACTTTAAATCAATTTTAATTGCGGCGTTGTTAGGTGCAGCTGGTGGATTTGGTGGTTCTTATTACTTCATGGTCAAAGAAACCGCAGCACTTCATGACCGATTAGCGTTAACGCCTCCAGTAGTTGTTGTGGATTTCACGAAAATTGCGAGCTCATACCCATCCGGAGCTGATGAGGCTGAGATCGAACAATTGATGCTTAAAACAAACAACGCAATCTTCAAACTCAAAGAAGCGGGGTACTTGATTATTGATGGTGCCGCTACTTTAGGTGCCCCTGAGGATATTTATTTACCTTCGGAGGTAATACTGGAATGAAGCTCATTGTTAGAAAAGAATCTTGGAAGCTATTTGCTTTAAAGGCTGCAATTGTACTTGCTCTTCTTTGGGTTGCTGGGACGTCCTTTGCGGGACGTTACCGAATCGGTTATGACCCTCAATTAGAGCGATGTTTACCTAATCATTCTGTCTACCTTATCGACCTAAAAGATAAAGAACTCCATAGAGATGCTATTTACGCCTTTTCAGCAAAGGGTATGGAGCCACTTTATGATGATGGAACAAGGATGTTAAAAGTCCTTTCAGGGATGCCAGGCGATACTGTTGAAGTCAATAAAAACTGGGAAGTTGTAGTGAACGGAGAGGTTAAACAAGTAGGGTTACAACTGGCTAATAAGTTGAATGTTCCTGCTAGTCATTTCTTTGGGAAAGGTGTTCTTCCAGAGAAACATTATTGGTTTCTCGGGGAAAGTATATCGAGTTTTGATTCACGCTATTGGGGAGCTGTAAAAGATGAGCAAATCATTGGCCGCGCATATCCGCTTTTCTAAATTGTCTGTATTAGTTGCGGCCCTCATTTCAAGTTCTGTTTTTGCTAGTAACAGTCCTCTAACTAGCGAGGATATGGCTATCATCGAGCAAGGAAGAGAGTTGGCAGAGAAGGCTCGCCAAATGGAAGAGCTTCCTGATTGGGCGAAGAATAAAAATCTAGATCAATCTCAGGTAGAAGCACGTCAGTTTTTTCAGCAATTACAAGAATCTGACCCCACGCTGAAAGCAATGGCAGAAAGACAGGCCGAAAAAAGTGTCTACACAGGGCACTCCACTCTTATTTTTGCATCTTACTCATTGGGAAAAGAAGGGCTGAAAGACGTCCTTGATACGGCATCAGGTGAAGATGATGTGGTAGTGGTTTTCCGTGGAATTCCGGATGGTATGAGCATTGGTGATGGCATCAAAGCTGTTCAAAAATTAGCAGAGCAAATGGACCCAGTGCCTAATGTCGTTATCAACTCTGTTTTGTTCCAAAAACATAATGTCACGTCAGTACCAACAATAGTCGTGCTTGAAGAAGAAACTAAGCCTGGACACGATCCCAAAGAACTCGCAAAAGTTACAGGTTTATCGACGCTGGAGTGGATAAGAAAAGAGGTGGATGCTGGTGAGTCTGGCGACTTCGGAGTTCGAGGTCCAGCAGTTGAAATTGCGGAGCAAGACTTTATCGAGAGAGCTAAAGCTCAACTAGCGGGTATTGACTGGGAAGAAAAGAAAGATCAGGCAGTAAAGCGGTTTTGGCATAACCAGCAGTTCAACGAAAGACCACGGGCACCACGATATAGAGAGCGATTGCTTGACCCAAGCATATACCTATCGAAGGACATAAGTACCGCTGAGGGAGTTGTGTTTGCTCGTAAAGGTGAGGTTATAAATCCACTTTGCGCTCACGGCGAAGAGTGTAAGCCGGGAACTCGTCAGTTTACTCAGGCCGTTATCATTTTCGACCCTTTAGATAAAAAGCAAATGGAACTGTTGACTGAACTTGTCCCTAAAGTGCAGCAAGAACGTGGGGTTCAAAGAGTCACATATATTGCTACTCAGTTTGAGCGCGATAGTGGTTGGGATTCATATAAACATGTTACGGACACAGTTGACGCTCCTGTTTATCTGCTTACGCCGGATGTAGTTAATCGCTTCCAAGTCGAGTACACGCCAACAGTAATTACAGCTCAAGGGAATAACTTTTTGGTAAGGGAATTTGATGTTAAGGAGGCTGTGGAATGAACCTGATCCCTGCATTTCAGACGATTACCTCAAATGGTAGCAATACTGTTGGAGCAGAAGTACTTTCTAGATGGCACCATCAAGGTCAAGTCTATGGTCCAGCAGACCACAAAACACCGATTAATTGGGGTATGGTGGATTTAGAGATAATGAAATCTCTGATTCCCCTTGTCCCTGTTATCGAAAGGCTTTACCCCAGTATTTTTATTAACGTATCGCCACAGACATTGAGCTTTTCAGACATGCGAATGAAGTGGTTCAAATTGTTGAAAGAGCTTACAGATAAAGCCCCATTCCAAGTAGTTATAGAAATCACGGAAAAGGTAACACCAGAACAGTTGGATAACGCATGGTCCTTACTTAGTCAGTTCAATGTTGCTTTAGCTATGGATGACTTTGGAGAAGATCACTCATCAGTTAGTCGCCTAACATCTTACTCTTGGCAATTTTGCAAAGTTGAAATAGGACAATTGAAGGGTTTGGCAGGTAACGCGGCGGTTCAGTATTGTCGTCTTAACAACATAACACCGATTGCAGAACGAGTTGAAAGTGTAGCTCAATCAGAAGTGGCAAAACTTCTTGGATTAGAGTGGCAGCAAGGTTTTTTGCATGGCAAACCCGTCACGTTCGACCTTGAAGTGAACTCATTAATAAAACAAGCACAAGTATCTGAGCCAGTTAGAGTTGGAGTTATGTCGTGAATAAAATATTGAATTCAATTTTATTAGTGGCCCTATTTGCCTTGGCGGGGACTGCTAAAGCTGATCCAGGATGCCAGAATGCAGAAGTCATTGGCCCTAAACTTTTTACTGATATCTGTTGGTCATGCATATTTCCGATTCGAGTGGCAGGGGCAACAATGAGCGGAGGTGGTGGTTCTTATCCGTCTGATGCAGTTGGGAGCCCTTTGTGTGCTTGCCAAGATAACAATGGGATACCACGACCAGGTGTAACTACGTCAATGTGGGAACCTGCTCGTTTGGTTGAATTTCAACGAGTTCCAGGGTGCTCTTCTGTGCTTAATGGAACTAGATTCCCCTTTGACAGAACGTTCCAAGGTCATCATGGAGAAGGAACGATGGACGGTGGTGATGGCTCATTTATGCATTATCACTTTTACGCCTTTCCTCTTATGACAATGTTGGAACTGTTCGTGAAGAAGACCTGCAATGCTGATGGTTACTCTGATTTAGATATTATGTACCTGTCCGAGTTAGACCCTACTTGGAACTCTGATGAACTTGCATTTTTTACTAATCCCGAAGCTGCTGCTGTCGCTAATCCTATAGCAGCGGCAGCATGTACAGCTGACGCTGCGGCTGCGAGTATTGGTAAGCCTCTCAAGCAGTTGTTTTGGTGTGCAGGTAGTTGGGGGTCAATTTACCCTTTAAGTGGAAACCAAAATGGTGGAAAAGGGGTGATCAAAGACAGTAGTCTACTTGCAACCCGTGTTCTAACAGCTTTGCATCGTCGAGGTTTGTCATGGAAGACGATGGGTTCTGATGCAATGTGTAATGGTGTCATAAGCCCAACATTACCCAAAACACAATACAAATTTACCTTATTGCATCCAGTCGCAGAAACAAATTCTTCACATGTTATCGGAGAGTCAACGTTAACGTGGGGGATAGGGAAAACAATTCCAGCAATAGGTCAAGATCCTATTTACACGATATGGCGCTGGAATGATTGTTGTAATAACTAAAGCTCAACAAAGAAATCACTAATAACTAGCCCCGTTTTGGGGCTTTTTCTTTATATGGAGGACATGAGCAGCGTAGGTAAACGACCCCAGTGTTGTCCAAAATGGACAGTTCCACAGTCTAAAGAAACTCGGTCGGGCGACTATCATGGCGATATATGTTGAGGGGTAATAAGAACGGGTTACAGGAATAAAGTAATGAGAAATTATACAAGGTTGATGAGGGCTGTCGCTTCTCTGCTAATAGTGACAACCCCTTTCTTGCCGATACATGCCTATGCTAACGGCAATAGCGCTAGTGAGGCAGGACGAGAAGCGCAAGTTTTAGCAAATGATTTAGTGTCTTCGTTCAAGTCCGCTCCAGGAGGAGTTAACAACGGAAATATTAGTTTTCCAACACTTGAAAATGGTCAATTTCAAAATGGTGGTGGAACTATAAATGTAAATGATTTATTTCCGGGTACAAGCAGCTCCAATAGTGACCCTTCAAGTTATTACTTCCCAGATGGAAACCCGAACTTAGGTGAACTAGAAGGTGTCTATAATGACAACAATGGTATGGATTCTATTGGTGGTAATGCAAAAAGCTCTCTATGGAGTGATGCTAATAGTGGGAGCCCCACCATATCAGGAGCAGCCTACAAAGTTCTCTTGGATGCAACAAACCAATCAAAGCCTGATTTCAGCAATGACCCCTTGATGAACCTTAGTAAGAAAACCTATGAAGACATTGATGTGATATCAGAAGGTTTTGGTGATTGTTCTGCTGAAACAATCATTAACAACAATACAATTGCAACGCATATACCAGATTATAGAACTTGTGAAAGGGTAACGGATAAAAGTGCCGATTGTGAAGTGTTGCATGAGTATGACGCTGAAATCATAAAATACCATGATGGCCCATTTAACATTAAGCCGTGTGGGGATGATTGTATTGAACTTTGGATCGGTAAAGTTGGCGATAACTACTGGTCAGGCTGGTGTACAATCTATGAGCAGGCAACACAGGTTAGAGTTGATAATCCTGATGCAATCATTTCAGCGACACTAGAATATGCTAAGTGGGATGACTATATGCAAGTATTAGTAGGTCCTCCTGGCAGTGAAAACAAAGTATGGCAAGGTCCGAATAGTAACTTCCCCCCAGAAACTCCCGGTGCATGTGAGCTAAGTACAAGTTGGCAAACTAACCCCAACACTGATGTGACGTCTCACTTTAAAAACACAAAACCAGGCGATGTGGTTAGTTTTAAAATCAGAGTTTCTGTTGCTGGTAATGGTGAAGGTTTTGGTCGGATAAAAATTAAGTACGATCGTTCAAAAGCAGTATTCAAAGACACATGGACCCCGCAGAGTTGTCTCGATGCAGCTGTAGGTATCCGAGATGGTTTTGCTTCTGGTCAATTCTCTTGTATTGAGCAACCATCTGATGTAAATGCGTCTGGTTGTGTAGTAAAAAATGGATTTAAAGTTTGCGAGGACATGTTGAGTGAGCCTCCTTTGCCTGGGATACCTAAGTTATGCACAAAAGTCAGAGTAAAAGCTGACTATGACTTCTACAAGGGGCAAATGGAGTGTTGGACTGACCCACAAGGAGAAATACAGTGCCCAAATAATCAAGGTGGCAACCTTGATTCATGTAAGGTTCTGGAAGATAACCCGCAGTGCGGTTTTGTTAGTTCTAAGTGTGTGGAAGGTGCTCAGGGAAGTTCAGGAACATGTTATGTGCAAGAAGATACCTTTGATTGCGGGACGGATGTTGATGTACCTACTTTAGACAAAGAAACAAACTTTACATGTGGTGGGCCAATAAAATGCATGGGTGACGAGTGCTTAGACGTTAATAAGACACAAAGTACCGACTTTGCCAGAGCTGCCGCACTGCTGAATGCTGCTCAGTTTATGACACAAGATATGGCGTGTACTGGTACTGATGGTAACGATAACCCAACAGGTACAGAAAACGTTATTTGTAAGGCTTTTGGTGGCGATCCAGGTGAATGTAAAAAAGCTGTTGGGGGGGCTCAGGATTGTTGTGAGAAACCAAGCGGCCTATCTATGGGAGACTATCTGACTCTTATGATGTCAGTTCCTAAACTGGATGGTGCCATTATGTCACTGGATAACGGCAGTGCAATTAAAGGTGCTTATCAAGCCATCCGTGATCCAGCCATTAGTGGTTGGACCGAAATCACCAAGCCGTTCACTTCATATATTGAGAACATTACAGGTGCGATTGACAACTTTACTAAACCAATCACTGACTTGGCAAAAGAGGCAATTCAGGCTCTCAAAGATGAAATCACCAAAATAACCAGTAAAGCTCTAGGGAATGCATCTGCATCAGGAAGCGCTGGTGTACCAGCTGGCGCATCGGAAGGTATGATGGAGCAAATGGTAGGACAACAGGCAGCGAGTGTACTAAGTGGTATTATGGCCGCGTATACCGCTTATGTTGTGGCTATGATGATCATTCAAATAGTTTGGAAGTGTGAAGAAGAAGAGTTTGAATTGAATGCAAAAAGAGCATTGAATAGCTGCACTAAGGTTGGTTCATATTGCAAATCAAAAGTGCTGGGAGCATGTATCGAAAAACGCGAAGCATACTGCTGTTTTAGCTCTCCACTATCACGAATTATTCAGGAGCAAGTAAGACCTCAGTTAGGAATGAACTTCGGCCCTGCAAAAGCTCCTCAGTGCGATGGTATTCCACTGGATCGTTTATCTGAGATTGACTGGACACAGGTAAATCTGGATGAATGGTTAGCTTTGCTGAGAGTTAATGGTCACTTTGACGATCCTGCTGGTATGACTTTAGACCGCCTTACTGGATCTGGTAGTGCGTTTAATGTTGATGGAACTCGACTTAATGCTCAAGAGCGAGCTGAGGAGAGATTGAAGGGGTCTGATCTCGATAAAACAAGAAAAGATGCGGGAGACTCCATCCTTCCAGATACAGGTGCTCCAGGTTATTAAAAAGACCAGTTGTATACACATTAAAGGCGCTCCCATTTTGAGCGCCTTTTTTCTTGTTTGAAATATTCGCTGAACCTGTTAGATTAAATCCATGAGGTTTGAGCGTTTCCCTCCTCATACACCCTTACGATTTAATTCTTCAAATTAGTATGAGAGAGCCAACTTAACAATGCTTTTCTCACTATTTTCACATTTTTGGGTAATTTGGCGAAAAAACCATAGAAAGGTGAAAATTTCCGCTTCTAAGATTCACACCTTTCAGTGTGTTCAAATCAACTGAGCGAAACTCATTAATTAGATGGTACGCCCCACACCTAAACTACACTCAGCATAGTCGCTGAACTTCGGGAGGTGCCATCATGTCAGCTATCAAAACAATCGGTATCGATCTTGGTAAATCTACATTTCATTTAGTTGGTCACGATCATTCTGGTCAAGAGCTTTATCGGCATAAGTTCTCCAGAGTTAAACTGCTTGAATTTATCTCTGCACATGAACCTGTAACTATAGCAATGGAAGCCTGTTGTGGTGCAAACTGGCTAGCTAGACGCTGCCAAGAATTTGGCCATACGGTTAAGCTCATTCCTCCTCAATATGTTAAGCCATATGTTAAAAGCCACAAAAACGACTTCATTGATGCCGACGCCATAGCCGAAGCGGCGACAAGACCTAAAATGAGGTTTGTAACGCCTAAATCTGAACAGGCGCAATTAGGAAGTGTGATTCGGCGAATTCGAACTGGCTACATTAGGGAAAGAACGGCTGTGATGAACCGAATTTCCTCAATTCTTGTTGAGTTTGGTTTCAGCTTTCCTCGCGGTCATGCAAATATGAAACGGCTTTTCCAGTGGCTTGCTGACACTGGGCAATCAGTTCCTCCGTTACTTATTCTTGAGTTACGAGAACAACTCGAACATTACAATCACCTCAATGAGAAGATTAAAGAGCAAGATAAGAAGATTGAAAATCTTAATCATGACAATGAGCTATTTACCTTGCTGCAATCTATACCTGGTATCGGCCCAATGACTGCTGCTTGCTGCCTGTCAGCGGTGTCCAATCCGAAAGACTTTTCTAGCGGTCGTAATTTTGCTGCTTGGATAGGCTTAGTTCCATTTCAATATACAACAGGAGGCAAGCCTAAACTTCTTGGAATATCGAAACGGGGTAACAAAGAACTGCGAGAACTGTTCGTTCATGCAGCAAGATCTGTACTGTGGAGAGATGCTACTGCGGAGAAATATTTTGGCACCTGGTTACTAGACTTGAAGTGCCGTAAGCCATTCAATGTGGCTTTAGTAGCATTGGCAAATAAGCTAGCCAGAATCGCTTGGTCGGTTATGGCAACTCATAAAACTTTCGAGATCAGAACATAAATCAAGTTTGCATATGAAAAAGAAAGATGACAAAACGGTTAGACCACCAGATTGAAAACCTGTTGTCCAGAACAGCAACTAGAATGCTTTCACATTTTTGAGGACAATCTGGCGCGGATCTCATCGTGGAGCTGAGGCTAAAGAAAAAGTCTCAATTAGACTCCGAATACATTAGCGCAAACCAGCTCCGTTATTTTGAATTTTCACTTGCAAAACGGGGCGTACCATACATTTTGGACAGAAACGAGTCAGATGATTTACCTCTTGATAGGTTGGTTTACATTAGAAAAAGTATCTCCGTTTATTCAGTTACGCTATTTTTTCCGAACTATTTATCATTAATATTTAGCTTAATTGCTTCAATTGAATACTTAATCTCCTCTCGAAGCTCATTTGTTAAGTGGTTGTTGCAAAATGTTTCAATAGCACAATGAGAGTAACTGTTAATTCTTCTTTCTTTTTCGAAGCGACCCAACATTCCTAAATACTCCAATCTGGTCAAAGCGTTAGTGAAAACCTTATGATTTCCAGAAAATTCATTTATTTTTTTGTCAATTAAGCCTCTATATTGAGAGCTTTCATTATTAACTGAAATTATTGCAGATGCACAAATGGATTTTGCCAGTAATCCATGATCACAGTTTATTGACGCAGCATTAAAGCCTACTTTCAAAATATTATCGACCAAAAATGATATAGTATCTGAAGAGTCTATCAAGTGATGTAGATTAAAAAGTGAACTCATGAAACCATAGGTATCGATCCTACGTAAAACCTCTTTATCCTCTCTTATTTCGCATAAGGCTATAATCTCTCTGTTAACTACCTCATAGACATCATACCTTAACTGACAGTCAGTCTTTTCATCGGTGAGTTCCAACAAGATTTTTAGCATAGTCTCAGACAAACTATATAAATAATGAAATAGGACTAAATTCTTTTCTTGATCCAGTTTGTAAAGCTCCCCTCGGTCATTAAAAGTCAATTTAAGCCACAAACAAATGCCTTTAATTAGCGATGTTACCAGACTCCGATATTTATCTGGTTCACTGGAAAGTATGCTTGCTTGTTTAGCTAGCCTGTCGGATAAAGAATTTTCTCCAAATCCATAAAAACCGTTTACAATTCCTAGGTCAAATGAAGTCATCTTCTCTTGATTCAAATAGAGCCGACCCAGAGAGTGAATACTTTTTGATATACTCTGAATTGCTGTTTCAACCTTAGAATCTTCATTTAATATCAATAAAAATACTATGTCACCGTATCTTCGCATAACATCGTTTATTACAGTGATATCCCCATTCGCTATACTCAAACTACCTAGCAACCTCAGCGATTCATCAAGCGGTTGTATGTTGTCATGCGAAGCTGTTTCTAATAGCCCAGTAGCTAACCTACCAACAGCGCTGGAAGCATTTATCATCACATCATTATTTTTTAAGTGAATTGAATCCTTGACCGAAGAGGTGAAATAATGGATCGCATAATCAATTTGTTGCCCCAAACGATACCCATGTTGCACATTGTAAAAGTTGAGAACCTGAGCTAACTGTGAATAAACGTCAAAGCATATATCAACCCATTCTTTATCATTCGCTTTAATAGCTTCAGATGCACTGTAGGCTATCTTCGATAATACATGGTCAAAAACTGGCTCTGACTCGATGCTCGTCCTCATATAAGGTGAGCCTTCAATAAACGTGTTCTGCCTAAACTGAATATACTTGTCAATAATATACACTACTTTTTTCAGTGTATTTCGAGCTACTATGTAATCATTCAACTCAGTGTAAACCTTCGTCATTGCACACAAACTGTCAATAGAGTTAATAACGGACTGCTGATGCATCGGATTACTTTTACATAGTTCCCACCTTTGAGAATTAAAGTTTTTATTCGTAAGGCTTTCAATGGTTGGGGGATCTTCAGTTCGTATTTTCCTTTCAATAGCCTTTCCCCATCGTCCAAGGTTTGAGCTGACCTCAGATGCTATAAGCTCTACTTGCTCTATAGGGTTAATTAGTTGTATTGACCGTTTATAAGAAAAAAACAAAAGAAAAATAAATAGCACCACAGCCCAGAGCATGAGCGTTGCGTATTGACCAGAATAACCATCAACAATAAATAGCGAAGTTACTATAATTGAAAGTGATATTATAAGGCAGAATAAAAGGTATCCGAGTATCTGCTTATCAGCACTAAATCTATAAAAGTCTAAATACCTCAATCTCTGAAGATTAGCCTGAAGAGAGAACAATAGTAAAGAAAAGACTATTGCAGTAAATCCAAGTAGTCCCCCACCGATAGTAAGTGATATAGCTTTTAATTGTTCAACTGAAATCTCACCATTTAGCAAAGACGATGCTTCTACTGAAACCTTAAAAGCAATTAAGGACATTAAAACTAAAAGCACTCCCTTTTGCTTAAGGGTATAGTTTCTTAATGAGTAAAAAAAACTTATAGCGCGTGCCTTTTCTAGTCTGGCTAACCGAACGACTCCCTTCTTTTTGCTATCAAAAAAGTCTTTGCATCTTAATATTAATAAAGTCACTGTTATATCCACTCCGTTGCATTACAATAACTTACAGCAAAAAGCATAGCTTTTCATCCATACTCAACAGTTCTTCACTCTGAGGTAGGAGGTTGGTATTGCAAAAAGTAAGTAAAATGATGGCTTGACAAAGTAGGTTGAACAATCGGGTCACAACTCACAATGGGGCAGTTTCGTGCCAGCGAAGTGCTCTCTAGCACGTTGATGGACAGAAATGAGTTATTCACAACTTATAGTTGACTTATGCGTATGAGATTCAGATAGCGCTTCCTTCATCCTAAGTCGAGCAGAAAATAACGCTCCATAAACACACTCATCTTTTCATACAAACTTAATATGACCCGCTGTTGATTTATATCTTTCGAGCTGTATTATTACGCTCCGTAAATTCAGTCTTATTACATAAATAGTCGAGTTATCATGAAAAAATCAATCTTACTTTCGAGCTGTTTGTTCATTTCTTTTTTATCGACCGCTTCAACATTGAACGACTCGCTCTATTCTATAGAACAACGCACCTTGGGACGCATAGGTGTATCAGTTTTAGATTCAACGGATCAACAATGGCACTATAAAGGGAATGAAAGGTTCCCTATGATGAGTACATTCAAGACATTAGCATGTGCAAAAATGCTACAGGACTCTGATAGAGACATTTTAGATATAAGTACAATGGCGCCAGTAAAATCCGATGAACTAATCGCTTGGTCACCAATAACAAAAAACATGGTTGGCAGTTCAATTACCATTGAAAATGCTTGTGAAGCTACGATGAAGACTAGTGATAATACTGCTGCAAACATAGTCTTAAAGCACATCGGAGGCCCACAGGGTGTCACTGCTTTTCTACGTTTGATCGGAGATAAAGTAACTCAATTAGATCGTTTTGAACCTGAACTAAACCAAGCCAAAGCTGATGACCTACGTGATACAACGACGCCAAATGCGATGAATAAGACCCTATATCATATTTTATTCGAAGATGTATTAGCTCAAAATTCAAAAAAACAACTTAAGGAATGGATGCAAGGGAACACTGTTTCCGATTCTTTACTCCGTTCTGTTTTACCAAAAGGGTGGTCTATTGCAGATCGTTCTGGTGCGGGAGCTAACGGTTCGCGCGGTATTACAGCAGCAATTTGGACTGACGAGCGCGAGCCATTAATCATTAGCATCTACCTGACACAAACCAACCTTTCTATGCCAGAACGTAATCAAGTTATTAATGAAATTGGTAAGGCTATTTTCGAAGAGTATGCTGTCAAATAACTAGATGAGATTGTCATACTGTTGACAATAGATATGCCGTAGAGAACAAAATGGGGTTGTACGGCATATTGACCACCTTCGTTGCTTGGTTATAACTCATTTTGGGGCATTTTTGAGTCATGAATAGCGGTAAATAGATGCATTCACCGCCATCTTGGTATGAGAGCTACTCTCTTACCATTTGGAGCATTAGGCTGGGTTGGTGATCTCTCCAGTTTCAGAGACAGGCTCCGCCATGTTTGGCTGTTCCACGTCAAAAAGTTTGCATAGCTTAGTTTTCATCAGTGCTCGCCGACAGTCAAAATATGTCTCAAAATCATCAAACTGAAGAGATAGCTCTGTAGGGATGTAATTTTGGTCACGATATAACGATTCATTTGTTACCTCCTCAGCAACCCATTGATTCAACGCTTTCGCTTGCTTTTCGACATTCTCCTGACCTTCCAGCAGTTGCAGGTTTGGCAATAGGTCGCGTTTGCTCTGCCAGTCGCGAATAGCTTCTTCTTCCAGTCCCATGCTTTCCAGTTTTGTCCACTTAAAGCCGGATGCAGGATGCATGTGATCTTGGTGAAAGTTCACCTTATCCAATTTAAGATCGGGATAGAGGAGTGACAGCACCATGAAGGTAAATGCCCCTTTTGAGCGTTCCAGTAATTCGTCAATATCGTCGTGATCAATGGTCAGTTTCTTACCACCGGCAAGTCGGGTGTACTTGAATTTGCCAAAATCAAACATGTTTGATTTTAACAGGTAACCCTCATCCCCTTTTTGGCGCAAACCTTCACGCAGGCCATTTAAGGCCGTGTCTGCTTGACCACTATAAACCTGCTTGAGTAAGCTGTGTATCACCAGTTTATGTAGTTGACCTTTAATCTCTTGATTAACAACACCGCCTTTTAGTAGATAGTAGGCAATGGGGGTCGCTGCATAGTGTGAGGACAATCGTTTCTTATTAAAACCAAAGTCACGGAGCATGACTGCTGTTCGCTTCAGCGCCTGACTGATGTCCGTCCAGCGATGCTTAATGACCTCGATGGTCTCTTTGTTAAACGACCGGACTTTAAAGCTCATTGGTGCGTCGACAAGGAACAAGCAGGTACGCATCAAAAAGTCAGTGTTGAAGCTAAACAATCCGTCTTCCCCATTCAGTTCATCCAGCAACTCTTCGATTTGCTCACGTCCGTTTTCCCAGTGTGCAACAAGGGTTGAAAACAGCAGATCTGATTTCGACAATATGTTGCCACCACTGTTTACCCTGACAAAAATATCCAGAATTTCATCTAGATCTTTGCCGGTTACTTTGAAATAACTTATCAAATCGGGTTGATACATCTTTCGCTTCAACAGGTCGAGTTTTCGTCTTGCTACACTGCGCTTAGCGTTAAGGTGAGCAGCCCCATCGTCATTTTGATCAAGAAGTGGGTCTAAAATATCATATGGGTCGTCATCCGCCGTATATTCGAGGATGTCCCTTACTCGGAAGTAATATCGATCAGTTGAGCTTTCACCAGCTTGTTGTTCCGTCAGGAAACAAAATTCGTATTCATCAGCATCGCCCAGCAAATTCAGGTAAAACTCCCGTTTGGGGTACGAGGAATCCTTGGCTCTTTTGGCATACTTAGGGCGACTTTGATAAATACCTTGCAACGCTATGTACATCGAGCTGATGCGCTGCTGCCCATCAAGAACACCTGTTATATCGTGCGGAAAACTATAATTCACCAATGCATTCTTTGAATCACGTTCATGATAATTTTTTAGAAATTCGTAGAACGTATAGTCATTCGCATTGCCTTGGTCTAGCTCCCAAAACAAGAAAGTGCCGATGGGATAATCACGCATGATAGAGTCAAAAAGAGTGCAGATTTTCTCTTCCCGCCACACAAATTTACGTTGAATTGCTGGCAGGTAATATTTGTTCTTATTGATTTCATCAATCAAATCTGAGATTGACAGACTTGCATAAGCCATGTGATTTACTACCTTGTCTTGTTTCAAAATTCAGTTCAGCAACGCGCTGATGGCTGTTCAGCCATTTTTGGAGTCAAACGTAGATGTTGTGTGAACAGTGCAGACCATAGTTGTTGCTCTACACCAATTAGACGTAAGCAATAGAATAACGATAATAACCTAAATAAATTTTACTTTACAATCACTTAAGCATGAGAGATTGTAACTCGTTGTGGCTTATACCAGAAAGCCGCATGGGCGTGTGATGTTCTCTCGATCATCTAGACACTTTACATACATGAGTAAAATTAGGTCAAATGATGACTTGTTGAAGTAAAAGATGACAATGCTCCAAGTAAGAATGGGGCAAAAATGTTTTAGAGCAATTATTTTTTATAGCCTTCATACTCAGCAACACTATCAGTAAGCTCCTGCTGAAGTTCATACACTCGAAACATTAGCGACTTATTCAATACCTCAAGTTCATCATTGGTGGCTAAAGCCTCATCCCTCTCCGTGCGATAAGCTTCTTTAAGTTCGATTTGCTTCCTTAACTCATCTTTGAGCCTATCGATTTCGCTCATATCTTCTGTGGAAGCCTTATCTATTTCAGATGGTTTAGGGGTATCCAGAGTTTCGTTATATGCCTCGATAGCAGGGTTGGCGACATTATCAACGAACTCTTTGAATTTATGAATGTAACTGCGCCCTAAGCCCGCCTCGTTGTTGATTTTATTGAGAGTAAGACGGCCTTTGGCTTTGGTTCGTAAAGGCTTACCATTTTGGAGTCGAGCGAGTGCCTTATGAAGCTTTTCTTCAGCCGCCAATGTTTTCTCTTCCTGTACCAACGCCCTTAAAGTTTCTTGATTCATTTAGGTTACTTACTCCTTGGGAAGACTAATCACTTCATCAGTGAATGGTGTATAAGGGATTTCATGGGCTTTTAGTGTCAGTTCTTCCACCAAGATTTTCTGCTTTAAGCCAGTCAAGATTGAGCTCTTTAATACATCACCCGTGTTAAGATTCGTAAACTTGGCAATCAATCGCTCTCGTTGCTTAGCAATCTTTTTCGCTCCCTTATCGGTCACCACTTTATGATCGCACTCTTTGATTTCCGCTCGAAAGAGTGATGTACCACATACTCGATCACACGAAGCATTAGTACAATAGGCACCACTCGGCAGTTGCATGATGTGAAAATTGCCACGACGAAGATTCTCTTCAATTTCTGAACGAGTCATGAAGATGCGTTTTCCCGCTTTCAATTGCTCCAATCGCTCCTGCATAATGGCCTCGCCTTTGACCCCACTCAAATGCTCACTTTCGTTGTAGATCTCATCGAAGATATCCACCCCCAAATCAATCCCCGCCTCTTTCAAGTCGTTTAAAATATCCTCATCCATCAGCAGGTCATTCATCTGTGCCAATACCGCATTATTTGCGTAGTAACCTGACATATTGATGTTTTGGTGTTTGAATTGAAATTTAATCCCTGAAGCCGTACCGAAGCCATACCGCACAAAGAACACGGCAAATGACCGTCTAAAGTCATGAGAGCTTAACCCCGTGCATGTCCCGCCAACCGTTAATTGCCCCTCTCTTGAAGGGTTTAGCGTATTAAACTCCTCTACATCCTCTGGAGTGGCCTTATAGCCCAGATGGTTTATAACCCTTTTCAGTGCTTTGTAAGGATCGAATATATAGTTGTCGCTGATTTGTCGTGCAGCTTGAGGCAGCAAAAATGCGGAACATAATTGCTTTCTCATGTGCGCAATATTTTCTGCTGTTTCACCTTCCGCTTCTTTCCGATCAACGCCATTGTGATAAAACTTACGAGTTGATGCCATCATGTCATAAGCCAGCTCTAACGCTGTTTCGGCAACAGAATGTGACTGCCAAGTGGCGATAGTCGGCATTCCATCATGCCCCTTGGTTGTTTCGCCTGTGAGTATGGTCACTGGTTGACCGTTAACCATTACCGTATCTGCGCTGTCTTTGTTGAAAGATACCGCCTCGCCAATTCGTACGCCTGAGAACCCCTGAACCACTACCAAACAACTGGCCAAGATGCCAGCCAAGTCCGTAGCGCGCAAGTTTACCTTGAAATCAGGAATGCAATGGTCAATCCTCTTTATCGCCTTTGTCACCCTTTGGTCAAGTGCATTGGCGGTCATTGATAGCTCTGTTCTGCCATTGCCACTTCCTCTTTCTGCAAGCCTTTCACCATTATGGATTCGCTTTCTAATGTCATAGGCTTCCCCCATCACTTGTGAAATCTCATGACGATACGGATGGTATTTTTCAACGGTTTCTAAGGCATGGTTCATGATGCATTGATACAACTTATGTGGAATAGCTACATGCTGTTTACGTTCTTTTTTCTTTGCGCACTTTTTTAGCGCCTTTGCGTCAACATATGAACTGAGCAAGCCAACATCCGTCAGTTTATTTAATGCTGAAAGAATATGACCAATCCTTGCATCGCCAAACTGTCTCTGTTTCAGGCTACGGGTAAATGATTTCCACTGCCTGGCGTTACCTAATTGGCTCCAATCTGTCCCCTCCAAGCGGTCTGCAATGTGCTGTAGTGAGGTCTTCATGACATCCATTTGGGCGACCGATAAGGGCAAGGTACTCACTTTTTTTTGAGTGGTGATAGAACTGGTATAAAGCGTCCTGTATTCCATTCACATACTCAGGACTGGCGCTCTTAAAGCTTACGCTTAATGAATACCTCACACCAACGACATGCGACGTTGAAAAGTCCCACCTCTCAACGTGGTACGGTTTATCGGCTACGTCGAGCCTGTCTAACCCCTCGATTAAGAACCCCGTTTCGGACTTCTGAACGGGGACGGACGGAACAGCGTTATCGTGCTTATTGAGTTTGTCATTCATTGTTAAAACGTCTCCAGTAAGTCCATTAGGCTATACCCATCGCTATAAAGTGGGTGAGGGGCTTCACTGTGCATTTCTTGCGCTCGGGTGTAATTATCAGGCGCAACCTCTTTAAAATCCTTTAAAATCGATTCGATGGTGTTACACAACTTATAAAACTTGTCCGTTGGCAGACTGTTAATAGCTGGATAAGCCTTCATTTCTTGTAGCGTGTCGTTGAAGGACAGCATTAGCCAAATATCCTCGACCTCAGACACTAATCGATGATAATGACATTCGAAGCAGCCTAGGAAATCGGTACAACGCTGCTCCTTTTCTGGCTGTTTGACCCCCATGTTTTCAAGGTTTTTCTTAATTCTTACGGCAACACCTTGTGAGGAGTCCTTACAGCGAACGCCAAGGGGGGTTTGAGTGTCGTTTTCGGTTTCTTCCTTACGTAGCCGTTTGTAATCGTAGCCGTTCAATACATTGGCATGGTTAAACTTCGATTTATTCGCCGCCTCGTGAGGATCGGTGCCATTTTTCGAAAAGTCGTACAGCGCCTCATTGTTTGCCGCCAAACTCGTTCTATGATCGCTTTCGTTACCGTCAGAATAATTAATAGCAACAACTTCAATTGAGTTGTTCGCAGACATCGACACTAACCAAATGTCTTCCGTGACTTTCATTAAAGTATCAATCTTTGTTTGGCGCAGTTTTGAGGGTGTGACGTGGGCAAGCCCCAATATCTTTGTGCACTTATTGATGCTCTTTTGAGGGGTGGTTTGGCCTGCGTCAACACACCCTTGAATCTCGCCTGATTTTCGAAAATAGGGAAACACCCATTCTGTACCAGCGTTTTTCTGGAGCACCATCGAGACTTCCAACCATTGATGGAAGAACGCTTGGGTCTTTTTATGAAACCCAAGCGACGTATCAAAACCTAAGTAATTTGCACGCGCTTTGGTCATGTCAAAGTAGACCTTGCCATCTGATTTAGCGGTAAATCGAATGTCGCTAAAACGCAGGTTTAACAGAGGCGTTGTATTTTGCCCTGTAAAGCAAAAGGCGATCATCGCAGCCAGTCTAGAAAAATGATTACGTGCTGCATTCTCACCTACTACAGTCCGCTTAAACGTCCCTTTCACCTGATTTCTTTTTTTTACACTCCACCCGTTTTTCTCGGCTTGTTGATTGAACAACTCCTCACTCCAAAGTGGATGAAGGCTTGGTTTGGTGCCCTCTAAAAAATGCCGCCTAAACCCCGCGAACGCAGCAATGAACCGCCGAACAAGCGGCTTGAGTTCCCCAACCACATCGATGCCTTTATGTGAATTGGCCTGTTTCTTGGTGCCTTTTATTAATATTAATTGCTTTGCCTCGATGGGACGGTTATACGCTTTAAGGAAAAAACTCACTATCCTTTTAGCGTTACTCCAGGTTGATAGACTTTGCTCACCTCGATTACATTTATCTTGATGATAATCCATGAAAGCGTTGTATAAGTCTGGTGCAAAGTAATCGCCATTAATAGGCTTTCGATGCTCACGGTCCATCCAACGAATATATAGTCTCAGTTGTTCAAAATGGTTTTGCTTTGTGCGGTTGAAGTCCGTTCTTAGAAGACGATAGGCATCTCGGACAAACGCCTCTCTACCCGCAACAGGTATATAATCCACCCCCTTTATTTTTTTGCCTTGCTGAGAATAGTTAGGAGCGCCTTGATATAACAACTGAATAAAATGAGATGTCGCTCCGCCACATTTCAGTTTCAACTCATCCAAGTGAAGCGGCTCAACTGTTGCGGCAGGTGCCTCATAAAATGCGTCATCAAGGACAACGGGCTTTGAGTTATCTTTGCGGCTCATTTTTTCTTTGCCTCCTCAAGCTTTCTAGACGCTTCTTCGAACTCAGGTAAATCATCCAAGTCGCTCTCTTCATCAAACACACCAACGTAGTCCAACACATCTTCCCAGATTTCATCCCCCGTAGGCTTATCTTGGGCAATTTGCAGATAAAGTAGCGTGGTGGATAAATCTTCATGGCCAAGAAATGCTGATACTATTTTTAGAGCCTCGTCTGCGTCCATTTTCTTTAACAATGTCCGAAAAGCCGACACCGCAAAGGTCGAGCGTAAGTTGTGAACCACCGAATCAATGTCATTCAGCAAATTGACTGCGGCGGTTTTTCTGACCTCATTCCATCGAGTATTGATTTCTTCCAGTTTCTTAAACAACGGTATGCCAGAGTTGCTAATGAAAAGGTATTGTTTGCTTTCATCAACCCCATCAGTCCCGTCAAAGTAGGCATCGTTACCCGCCTCTCTCTCAGCCCTGCACCGTTCTTTAAATTTCGCCAAGCGTTTTTTGTATCTTGGTGAGTGGCTGTAGTTATAAAGTTCGAGCATCAGTGAACTAGGAATGATAGTGCGTCGAGACTTATTGTTGTAACCACCACTAGGGTCTTTAGTGAGTGAGCCATATTGGTCGCCCACACCCAGCCTCAAAACGGCAGTTTTCATATCAGGGCGAACCACTTGCCCTAGGTGCAAACTTACGCCTTCCTCCTTACGCAGCCCCGTGTAGCGGTAGACACGCAACAATAAGCAATACTCTTCAGGTAGGCTAACCAACTTTTCTTCGCGATTAACACTCTTAATGACTCGCTGGGTGTTAACCAGGACATTCTTAACCTCTTCCCATTCACTGTTTGACAGTGGCTTTAGGTCGCGCCTTGCATTAGGTAACTTACCCCCATCGTTTCGCTTTGACTTTGGGAAACTCAGTTTTAAATCGGTGGTTTGTATCACCTTACGACCGTAAGCGCTCATGTGAGTGCCACTGTTTTCGATGCCAATTAGCAAAGTTTCAAATTCAAACGGTGGGTTATTAAACCTCATACCCTGTCTGAGATGATGCTTGTAAAACTCTACAACTGAACGCACATACGATACGGCGGTCGTTCGAGCTAACCCTGTCCCGTTTAGCGTTGTCTTTTTGACCGCTGCTCTGTACATGAAAGTGACGCGGAGGTTTTTCCTAACCGCAAACTTATCCCAAGCAGGGCGAGGGGGGGCGATAAAGGGATCGTAATCTTCATTGTCATATTTACTATCCCACTTCGCTTGAGCATCCAGGATAAATCTGAAGTAATGAGTGAGAGCTTTTGAGGCTTGCTGGGACTCTTCTACATCCTTCTCAACGTGTTTTGCAAGAATAAACTCATTAACGCAATCCAGAGGTTCAAATGAAAGCAACCTTCCCTTGATGAAGATCGGGTTACCATACTCATCCTTCATCGGCTTACCCTTCTCATCTAGCCGTTTCAGTTTCTCGTAGCCAACTAAGTTCAAGAAGATCACCTTCTTAATATGAACGTGGCTTTCTTTGTTGCGAGAGTATTCATATTGAAGCTCACCATTATCATCAACGAACACCAACGGCTTTCTATAAGTGAAGGGTTTTAATGTTTTTGTTTTGATGTCGTAAATGATTTCAGTCACTTGAATACCTCAAATCTACTTTCTGTTCATTAATCAACCTATCACACATTCTCACCTATAAATAATGTATGGTTATCAGTATTAAAATTAGAGTCAAAAAAAAACACATGTAACTAAAAGTTAGATTGGAAACTTAGAAAACTCAGTTCTGGTAACGCCTCTAAGCCGATAATCTAACTTTTATCTAAATTATCTAAGTTTTTGCTCATTTTCGCACTGGAATTAAGATGGATAACAACGAAAAGTTAGATGAGAGGGGAGTTAGAAAAAATCTAAGTTTTTAAGCTTAGCATTAAATCGTAGGTGTGCTGCGTGCCAATAATCGATACAAAGCGAATCCATACATCGTAACTCAGAATTGGACAAGAATGAGCTAGAAGTATTGATCTAGCTCTGGTGATTTGAATTAGAAAATGTATTAATGTTGTGTATAGTTTATCAGCAGGTATTCGTAAGCATCTAGTCAGGAAAAACAACAATACCCAACGCTTCGAGAAGCTGTTCTTGTTGCCAGCTGGCAATTTTGATACCTGATGTATCGACTTTTCGAGGATCTAAACCGTCGAGTTCGGCGTGACATAAATTAGCACCCTGTAGGCTAAACTGTCCCCAGACATCTTCAGAAAAAACACCTCGACTTAAGTCTGACTCTTTCAGTGATGCGCCCGCGAGGTGAGTCCCTATCCAGCGATTTTCAAACAGCTCACATTTTTCTAAACAGACCCGCTCCATATTGGCATAAGACAGGTTACATCCAGTAATAAAGGCTGAGCAAAAGTACATACGATTACTCACTTGATTGGCAAAGTTTGCTCGGGAAAAGTTGGCCCCTTTTAAATCACACTCACGTAACTCAATACCGTAGCAATTGGCGTTACTAAAGTTTGCCATCGCAAGCTGGCATTGTTGGAAACTTGCATCGCGAAGGTCTGCGACATCAAAATGGCAACCTTCGATATCACCCTGTTCAATGAACTTGCAGTTAATAAATGTCGCATCACGCAAGTTAGCACGTCGAAAATCGCATCGGATAAAGGTGCAAGCAGTGAAAGTAATATCACTTAGATCTTGATGTGAAAAACTGTGGTGTCGATATGTGTGACGGTAGGTTTCCATGTTGACTCCTATGATGAACTGGACGCAATACTACCATCAAAGCCACATCACATCACCAAAATAAAAACACTAAAAATCAAGATCTTAAAAACCCTCATTTTGCCTATTTTAAGGGGGTAAAATAGCGCCCTGAGCCTCTATGTTAACGTTCAAAGTACGCGGCACCATTGAAAAAAGTTATCCGCTTAAAAAGCCACAGAGAAAAGGAACCCAATAGATTACTGATGTCCGCCATTAGGTAAAGTAACCTTAAACGGAAGCCTGCAATTTGAAGTAGATACAAGGTCTAAGAAGGAATGGTCGGGTGGACGACACTTGTTACCAAGTGCCGTCTCCCTAAGAACCCAGCGTGCAACTTTCACTGCACTGGGCTCAAGCCTCCACTAAGGCATCGTTTGATACCCAGCAACTCACAAAGCAGTTGGAACAGGTTCAATCCAAGAGTTACGTGCTTGTCTTTTTGACTTCCGCTTAGCCAAGTATTCTTGATAGTCGGGGTCATAAGGGATTGCGGCACTTCGGATTTTCACGTGTCGTTCTATTGGCACTTTCGCAATTTGGAACAGATTGAACTGACAATCCATGTTCATGATTTTCTGCCAACCATGAAATTGCCATTGGCCTTTTCGATTGAGAAAATACTTATGAACAACCCAGTCTTTAGACTTGGTTGGATGACGTCTAACTGCCCAGTGCCATAGTGCTTGGAATAGTTTGTGGTCTACATACCCGAATACTTGTTTAGCAACGCAGTGGCGGTAGTAATTCGCCCATCCTCTGAGTTTTGGATTTATCAGTTTGATAAGATCATTAACGGGGATAGTTGCGTGCTTTTTGATAAGCTCACGTAAATTTCTCAAAAATAACAGTGTGTTGGACTTGCTCGGTTTAATGAGCAATTTCCCTTTGTACTTCCTATGGTTGAAGCCCAGAAAGTCAAAACCATCATCAATATGAGTAATCTTCGTTTTCTCTTCGGATAGGGTTAACCCTCTTTCAGCCAGAAAGTCAGCAATCAACGGTTTGATATCGCTCACTAGCACTTCCTTTGAAGAGCAAGTGACCACGAAATCATCAGCGTAACCAATGAAATTGGCTTTAGCTCCTTTTCTCAGTGCTGTGGATTTTACGCGTTGCTCTAGTCCTGCAAGGGTCATTAGCATCAAGGTTGGAGATATTATCCCTCCTTGTGGTGTACCCTCATCGGTGTCGTAGAACAGGCCTTTATCCACAAAGCCAGACTTCAGCCATTGCTCTAACATACGTTTATCTACGGTGATATTTTCCATAAGCCATTGATGCCCGATTTTATCGAAGCAAGCTTTAATATCGCCCTCAAGAACCCATTTTGCTGATTTCTTCTGTGCCAAACATATAAAGCACTGACTAATGGCATCAGCGGTGCTGCGGTTTGGTCTGAAACCATAACTATTGAGGTCGGCTAGTGTTTCAGAAACAGGCTCTAGTGCAAGCAGGTGGAGCGCTTGTTGCGCTCTATCTATCATACACGGAATACCTAGAGGTCTGAGTTTGCCATTCTTTTTAGGGATGTAGATCCGTTTGAGTGGTTTTGCTTTGTAAGTCTTGCGACTCAGTTGATTAACCGCTTTCATACGGCGTGCATCTGTGTTCCAGATGACACCATCTATTCCAGGCGTTTTACTGCCTTTGTTTTGAGAGACTCGCTTAACTGCCAAAAATTTAGCAGAGCGAGAATGAGTCAAGAGCCACTGTAAGGATTTCACCTTACCGTATTTCTTTTCTCTCGTTGCTTTTGCGATACGCATTTGAAGCTTTAATACGTGCGCTTCAGCGGATTTCCAGTCAATAGACTGCCACTGAGCACCGTCAGAAGATGCACTAATCTCTTTCGAGATCATCATTTGCTTTTCTCCTTAAATAAAGTTCTTCAAATTCTCTCGCAAAGGGAGACCAGTCGGAAGTGGGCTCACTTTCGTGATCAGGCATGAGCCTGTATCTGCATCATTACAATGCAACTTTCGCTTTTTCCGACCTCCTCTACCTGCATCACTATCGGCCACAAAGGCTTTCCCTTAGGGAGTGATACAGGCTTACCCTGTTCCGTACGTTACGTAAAATGTCAGGTTAGATGCCCACTCTAGTGCGGGGAGCGTATCGATCACGAAAGAGCATTGCCCAATCTCTTTCCGACTCCCATTGCCTTTTTGGCTACAGCGTAATAACCACTTCCGCTGCTTCATCGTATAACGCACCTTAAATGGATTCACTTACGTTCATCATACTGACTACCTAGCACTCACCCGATTTGTGGTTATCAGGAGGGTCTTCTTCTCACGATTCAAATCCCGAACGGGATATTCCCGCTCTTCGTTACATTGTCTGAGCCGCTGCTTTATTCAGGCTCATAGGTTCATCTGGTGATACAGAGGGTTCACTCATAAAGCGGTGAACAACGCTTCATACGACTTCAGGTCGCACGGGCAAAGACGAGTTAGCGACCTGTTCAGCCCTTCTGTTCAGCCCTTCTTTTTAAACTTAAGCCTTGATGTTCTTCACATTAGTAGACTGCTTTCTTGTTGATGTCTTGTAGCGGTGCAACTCCCACGTTAACTGAGCCACGGACGTTGCCATTACTTTCATTTCATCTCTAAACTGGTCATTCTCGGCTCTTAGGCGTTTATTTGACTCTTCCAAATCATCATATCTTTCCTTATCAACCTGCTTCTTCTTTTTGGATTCCCCTTTCTTAGCCACGACGGGGTTAGGGTGGTAGCGAGCCTTTTCTGCCAGAACCATTTCCAAGATAGTAGGGTGATTCTTGCATGACCCGTTTGCCACGCCTGCCCTTTTTTCGACTGCATAGGGGCTCACCTTCTTGCCTTCCTTTTTCAGTGCTTCGAAGGCATTAATCAGCTTGGTTTTTACGTTTGCCATTACAACGCTCCTAATTCAAATCGTTCAAACTCGATGTTATGATCACGCATCACTTTCTCGGCAGCACGGATGTCTGTTAACTCACGAGCGAGCGTGTTCTGGTTGTAGAACCCCATGTCTTTCATTTGCTGTAATCTTCCTGCAATTCGTCTGTGACGCTCTTGCCAACGCTGCGCCTCTTCCTGATTAATGTTTAAATTTTCACAGTCACGACCAACACAACTTGATGGCTCAAACAAGTGCTCCATTTTGCACTTAAAACCAGCAAAGCATCTGCCATAACCTGTCGATTTATTTGCCCCTTTTGTTGTCTTGGCAAGCTCTTCAAATCGCTCTTCGGTCATTACGTTAGGGTCACCCTCAAACGCTTTCATAAACCCACCTGACTGTTCTTCAGGGTGGTCTATCATGTCCCGCAGATAGGTTTTATGGCTTTCCATTTCTGCGTCTTCAACCGCCTTCTTGATGTTGGCGGGATTCTCGATTCCAAGCAACGTTAAGACCTCAGCATGACTGGCATAAATAGCGGTCATTGATAGGCTAATGTGTTTGAACTGATGCTTCAAAGCCGCCAGCGACACTAAACCATTTCCGACCAGAAAATGGGCAAAGGTACGTCTCAGTGAGTGAGTCGAAAAGTGCCAATAAAACGTGCCATCCTCCCGCTCTTTAATAGGGTTATATTGAGCAGGTACGACAGGGTTTAGCAAGCCATACACCTCATCCATTTCATCGGGGTCATAGGTAATATCAAGGTGCTTTGAGTAGCCAGTAATGCTATGTCCAAGGTTTGTTGTATTTAGCACCACATCGTTTAGCTGACGTTTGATGTTATCACTAACCCCATGCTTACCATCGAAGCTAAATCGTGGTGAACAGTGAATGTCACCTTTATTGGATCGATAGTCATTATTTAGTGCTGTTAAAACCTCTAGCGCCTTTTCACAGATAGGGGCGCACGCCCATGCATCCTCTCTAGGTAATGTCTCTAACTTACGAGTCCAAGAACGCAGTGTGCATAGCTTGATACCGTCAAGGTCAACTTCTTTGTAAGAGGTCGAGTCTATTTGTGTTAACTCACTGATTCGCATGCCCGTAAAGGCAGAAAGCGTCATAAAACAAGCACCTTCTATCGCCCTGAATTCATCACAGGCTTGGCGCTCGGTAATCCCATACTTTTGAGCATAAGCTTTTACATCGGTAAGGTTTTCCAGTTTTTCATGTGCAGCGGTGACATCTTCTATCAAGCGCCCCATCAGTTGCTCATAAATAACAGGGATAACCGTCGGGTAATGCCCTTTACCAGCGCTTGAATACTGCTTGGCGATTTGTTTGAGGCTTTTTCCTTCTTGAATACCGAGTGAAAAGTGACGCTGCTCTGGGAAGTGTTTGTTGAGTTGTCTAAGGACGCTTAGTGCTTCTAATCGATGTTTTACCGTCTTTTCACTGTGCTTTTTCTGTTCATGAAGCAATTGACTAAAAACCAACTCATTACTGAGTAGAGAGAAGGAGTCAATGGAAGTGTCTTTAAATACTCTCAGGGCATAGTTTGACTTATTCGCTATGACCCGACACTGACTAAATTTACGAAAAGTGCCCCCATCCATGTGAAGCAGGTTACCTTTTACTCCCCAAATCAAAAAATAGAGTCGCTGCTTGAGTTCAATAAGCAGATTGGGGTTGTGCTTTTTTGGGTGAAAACTAATTTGGTAGTTCGATTTCTTGTCGTTCGTGAGATTAAAAAATACATTAAAATCCCAAACATCATCACCGAAATAGGAAACTGGGTTGCCTTCTTTATCCACGCTCACTACTGCGTCGTCACTAGGCATGGGAAACGGGTTCGATGCTAGCGGTAGAGCATACTTTTCAAACTTATTGAAATCATGACTGATACTGTACATGGTTTACCCCCTGAATATGTCCATAACGGAGTTTTCATCCCACAGAGGGTGGCACTCTCGCTCTAATTGCTTCATCGCAGCTTTGAGGTGAGCCTTTTTAAACCGTGCTTTGAGCTTATTTAGGTTCGCCTTCACTTCACCAAAGTTCGTGATGAAGTGCTCTACGTTTTGGTGCACCAACATGGCGTCATTCAGTCGCTGCTCAAAGGAAAGCAGCCGCCATATGTCGTGCGGGTCATCCACAACACCGAAATTCGAGCAGCCAAAGCATTTCACGACGAAGCCGCAACCTAGCTGGGATTTTTCTTCATCAGAAAGGACACCACTTCTGTCTACGGTTTTTTGAAATTCTTTTTTCTGAGGGGTGTCGGCTCCTTTACAAAAACCACCGTTCTGATTCTCAACCACACGATGCTCAGTATCGGCTTCCTTTAAGGCTTCCCATTCCTCATGCGAAACCACCTCACCAATCGCTTCTTTGGCTTGTGCCACTGCGACAACCGTTCCTCCATCGGGATTTTTACCTAAGTTGTGCACGCCGTTAGGCCAAGTGCTAATTGGTTTCTGGCTTCGCCTTTAGTGACTTTGCCATACTTGGCGTTGTCATAAGTCTCAGGTGCATTACGGGTGTTTTGTGCCGCCTTGCTTCGCCCTAGCTTCTGCTCTGCGTACTGCTTAATGGATGATTTCAGTAGATTACAGTTCAAGCGGAAATCAGGGCTCATCTCTATTAAAGCTTGAATGCGCTTAGAGTGTTTAACCAGATAATCTTGAGCATAGCAATTGAGGTTCATTACGCTTGGAGCATTACCGTTCATTTTTAGGAAGAGGTAATGCTTATCCAAACCCAGAAAAGTAGAATGCGCCTTAGATAACGCAAGATGTGATTCAAAAAAACGTTTACAGGATGCTCTTGGAGCAAATGAGCGAAGTTCAACCGTGTTCCCGCGAGTCTTAAATCCCTCAATGCTGATGCGACCTGTTCCTGATTTCTGGCACACCCATTCATCTTCTAAAAACATACTCAAGGTTTCTGTTTGCCCTGTTCCGAGATAGTAGATGGTCAGAAATACCGCATTGCAGACTAATCTATCAAACGCAAACCGCCTTTGAGCTTCAGATAGTGACTCATCCTGATAGCGCTCTAACAGCGCTCTGCGGTCAGCGAGCAAGGCGAAGGCAATAGAGCGCAACTGCTTAGGGGTGTAGTTATCAGAATCTAACGATGCTGAACTCGTATCAAGGTTTCTGGCTGCTTTAGGGATTGTTCCGAAGCCAAACTTTTTGCAGATTGAATTTAGGTTTGAACCTAGCCAGCCAAGATATTTCGGTTTGATAGACTTACCATACAACCCCTTACCTGTACTTGCCATTGAAAGGTAAGTCGCATGGATGTACTGGGTGCATGTTTCAGTAGAGAACTGGACTTTGGCTTTTCTTTTTCCGCTTTGGGCATTAAATGCATGACGAAGGATTTGTCGGATAGTATTAAAGTGGTTGCACCTTGATGCTTCGCGCCACCCTGACTGCTGGAACTTGGAAATCAGCAAGCGAATATGCTCATCCGTGGCATACGCCTTTAGCTCCGCAAAGTCACATGTTGAGTTGTAACCATTACTGTTCTTCCAAGTATATTTCCACTTGGTAATTGCCGTCAGTGTGTTGTCGGTGACCATCTCCGTGGTCGGTGTAGAGCGATAAGCACGAGCGTTTTCTTTGGGTTCGGTATCCATTACATCAGTCACGATAGCGTTTCATCCTCTAGCAAGTTCATGGTTATCTCGGGGATTTGGTTCTTTTCAGGATTGCCCTCGTAATGCTTGAGGTACAGCATGGTGGTTTCTAAATCTTTATGACCCATTTCGTCCTTTAGCATTTTCAGCGCTTGCATCATCGACAACTCTTTAATTTGAGCCAACGACTCAAGCTTATAAGCGCCAAACGTTGCCCTGCAATCATGCTCTTTATGCTTAAAGTGAGGATTACTGTTCTCTTGTATCGCAGCGCGTAACTTAGCCCACAATGAGTTGAGACTCTTAGTGGTGAACGGTTCTCCATTCTTATTGATAAAAGCGGGAGGGTTCATATCACCCGTATTCATGAAGTACAACTGTTGCCGCTTTTTATATCGCTCACTTTCATGGTACTCATTAAGTGACTTCATCAACCAAACAGGCATAGAGACTTGTCGGTTGATATCATATTTGGTTTTGCAGTCGTGGTCAGGCCCAATCCAGATGCCCGTTAGTGTCTTCCCTTTGAAGCCCTTGGGAATAGCAAAGTGTTTAGGCTTAATGTCTGTGACCTCTATAGCGCGAAGCCCTACAGAAAGCGCCACACTAATCATTAAACGAAATTCTTTAGACAGCCCATTGCAACGCCAATTGTCCCTCACATGCTGTAGGTCAAGGTCATTCAATGGCTGTAGATTGGTTTCTCTGGTTGCGCTTCGGATTGAGCAGTCCGTCAAGGTCTGCCCGTACTTGGTAGTGCCCGTCACTTCAAACGGCAATTGAGAAATGTACCCATGGCGGTAACAAAACAGATAGAAGCGCCTCGCAATTGACAGAGCTGAAACGGCAGTGCTTCGACTCAAGTTACCTTTTTCTATCTCACCTTCTAAATAAGCTCGATAAAGGAAAATTGGGTAGCGCTGTAATCGCTCTTCGTGGTCGTCCCATTTTAGGTTATTGGCATCCAAGTATCGGTAATACCTCAACAGATGAAAGCACGTTGGCTTAACGTCCTTCGCCCCCTCTACGATACGACGACTTAAGATGTAAGCATTGGGCTCAAACACTGGCTTACCTTCGCTGGTAAACAGCATGAGAACACCTTTGAATGACATTGGCTTATCAACGGTAAACAATTCCTGAGTGTCTTCGTATGACACCGAATTTTCAGCGCCAAAGGAGATGGCAATCTCTTTAGTTACCTCAACGTCACCGATGTTAATGTATTCCTCTGTCTCTATGAGGTGATAGAAGTGCTCCATACCTGACTTTATCTCAATCAATCAAATCTAATTATAAGTATTACTTGTAATCTAATTTTGTCAACGTATATTTAGATCTAGTGTTAATCTAATTATAACTATTGGAATTCTAAGTCGAATGAAAAAAAACCTCACCATGTGGCGAGGTTCTCAATAATTCTCACTTTTACTCTTCATCAGAGTCGTAGGGTTCGTCACCCTCTTCAGAATCGTAGGGGTGGGCATCCACCAGTGCCAAAACGTGATACCGCAAACCAGTTAACCTGAAACTAATGGCTGTGTTTGCGCGAGGTGGACGTAGCAAAAATTTTAAGCCAAGTGAAGGGATTAACTTATGGATACTCCATACCCAATTTATCCGTCTCAAACGGATGCATTCAAAAATATCGCCAAGTCATTTGCATCTCTTATAGCAAAAGAGTCCAAAACCAAAGTTCTGAGCGCATTCAAACGTAATGACTGGCTGGCTCAGTCTTTAGGCTATAAAGGACACGCAGATTTACTTCAATCGACTCAGTTTCGAAAGCAGGCCGACCAAGGCGAACCTTTAAGGTGCTTTCTTCACGAGAGCATTCGAACTGCGATCAGTCAAACATTCTCGTCAAAGATGCCAGATATACCTCCTCAAATTATTGAAAGGGCAAGTTTAGAAATGAAAGACGCCGAAGTGGTTTTGTCTAATACTCACCCAGAAGCAAAATTGCCTATGATGCTTGATGAAGGGAGTAAGTATTTTTCTGGGTCATTCGAGAAAATACGAGATGAAATAAACGCTGCGGCAACGCGAAAAAATTATGTGCCTGTTCTAAAGCTCGATTTTTCAGAATCACCATTCAATGTATACGCAGTACTTATGGAACATTCTGCCCTAAAAGCATTTAAGGTAGATCCTAATCGCCGCGATGTAGAATTGATTTATCTCAAGCCCAAAGGTGATACATCTAGTAGTAATTGGAAAATTAGAGCTTCACTAGATGTTTGGGGAGCGGAAACGATCCCTGCTGACGTGCTAAATGACTGGTGTGTTTTCCGTGACTGGTTATTGCAATTCAATCTCGTTGGCCGTACTCATATCTCTGAGAGATTGAAAGATCATAGATTTATTACTTTCCACACGCAGAGTCATCCTGAATACACACTTGAAAAGTTGTACGGAGATCTGAACAGTGAAGAAGATAAAAATCTGTTGTACGCATTGTTAAACCCTAACAAACGATTGATGAATGATGAATCGTCACGAATTGATAGTCGTGGTAATGGCTTCAACAGTACATTGAAATACTCATCGGAAATTTTAAAGATGATTTCGGGAGAAAAGGGTAGCAATAACCAGCGAGGCTGGACAATTGATGGTGTGTTTGAAAATGAAGCGATAGAACACTATGAGCCCATTCAATCAGGTTATGCTTTCCGATTAAAAGGTATGTCCACGGTAGTTACAGTGACATTGACGCCGAACGCAGAGACTGGCTGGGTCGATTACAAGCTGAGTCACTACATTAAAACTCCAGAACAAATGAGCAAATATGTTCCAAGTAGACAATCGGGTGACTATCTTGAGTATGCCTTGCAACGTGGAGTAACAACGATTACCGATTTTTATAAAATCGCAGTACGCAATGGTCACATTCCAGATGACTCGTGGCTAATAGCGAATAGTTAAAGTTAATGATGACATTTTTGACTTTCACATGTGAAAGTGAGAAACACAAAAAAGCCCTTCTGTTGTAGAAGGGCTCTCAATAGATAACCGACATAAAGCGTTAAGCTGCCTTTTCATCTTCCCCAGATTCAGCATTGTCGGCTTCGGATGCAATTTCTTCATCAGTAGTTTCTTGAGTTGGAGCAGCTGCTTCAACTTCATCTTTCTTGCCTTTGGAGTGCGCTGAGATGCGAGCTCTCTTCTCAATACCAATAATTCGGCCAGCAAGTTTGATTAAGCGTTGTTGCCATTGATAAGTGGCGTCTTTGCGCTGTTTGCTTGTGAGGATACTATTTAGCCATAGAGTATCGACTAACAACATCAAGTTATCTAACTTGCGCACTAGGTGAGCAAATTGAGCTACTTGTGGTGAGTTGATCTCGATATCGTACTGGTTTGGGCTTGTATATTCTGGAGCGCCTTCAATTCCGTTGTCTTCCATCAGCTTTTGTAGCTGATTAGTGGCGGTATCAAGATCAACGGATACTTTCTCGATGTGCTCCTGGATGATGCTTTCTACTTGGTCAATTTCATCTTGTTCACCAATGATTCGCAAAATAACATCAATCGAAAACAGTGAATCGGAAACGCGCTGAAAGCTGCGTTCGACTACACGTTGAGCTTGCAGACTGTTCACTTTCAGCACTCGTTTGAATACAGGGCGAGAAAGGTCCGCATTGTTGCGCTCTTTTTTGGTTGGTTGTTGTTCCAAAGAGGTTTCTGCTAAGTCTGTCATTTCTTTCTCCTTCAATTGAATACAGATACAGATAAACGCAGATACAGGATAAAAGGTCTATTGACGAATCCTTAGCTACAAATGTGCCCAGAACGGGCAGATAGAACGATTTATTACATTTTACGAGAAGTGCTATAGTAAAGACTCTTTAGTCGCTCTGCGGCTTTATGTGAGATAGCTGGTCTCCACAAACAATCAGCATTAATCATATGCCGTATGGCATTTCAAAACCCAATCGGGGGAACAATACCCCGACCAAGGGTGTTGCTCCCCTTAGTTTTATAAGGAGTAACACCATGCACATCATCACTTTCGTTTTTGTTATCGTAGCTAGTCTTGGCGCATTGTACGTAGGAGCAATGGTATTTGCGAAAGCATTTACTTTTCTTGCGTTGCAGTTCCAGAACTTAGGTTTGTTCTTTTGGAACAAAGCGAGTAACAAAGCGCGGTCTGTACAGGCCGTTATCAAAGAAAAAGCTGAACAAAAAGCGAAAGCTGTTCAGACTGCTGTTGTTCCTGAGCCTGCTCAAGAACAACCGACTCCGGCTAAACCTGTCGATGAATATGCTTATCTAGAAATTCCAACGTATATCCGTAAAGGAAAAACGCTGGTTTGGTAAGTAGATCTTTAAGGGTATAGCTCAACCAAAAGACTTGACTGATGAGATGTACAACACGTACATCTCATCTTTCATCTCTAAAAATAAAAACCCTGACGGGGGCAACTACCCCGTAGGGGTGAGTTTGTCTCTGTCGTTTAAAAACGTTCAAAAAGGAGACAAATCATGAACAAAATTACATTTACTTTCTGGAAAGCCATCTTGAATGTAGTGCTGGGCTTAGGTACTGGTGCTGTTATTACTGGTGGTATTGGTCTTATGACTGGTGGTGTACATCCCGCAGCTGTGCTCGGAGCTAATGTCGCTGCTGTTGTTATGGGATTAGTTTTCATGGCAGCTTACGTTGTTGGTTCTATCATTCTGGTAGCATTTAGTGACAGTGGATAAATAGGCTCAATTTTGAGCTTAATTTTCGTTAGGATCTGAATGACACTTTGAGGACAGAACAATGACAACAGGAAGCCTGTTATATTTTTCGCTCATCTTGGGGGGCCTGATAGCTATCATTGTTATTGGGTTGATAACCAAGAAGATTGTAGAAAAAAAGTTAAACAAAAAGCACGATAATCGTGATCAGTAATTTAACCCTGGCGGGGGACCTACCCCAGAAGGGATAGGGTATCTCTGCTTAACAAGCAAGGTAACTTATATGAATACTGTACACTTTTGTGGATATGATTGTGATGTGAGAAAGATCCAATATCCAAATCAACAATTAGCTCTAGAGCTGGTGGCCTCGGACACAAAGAATAATAGTCAGCAAGGTATTATTCCTGGAGAGCCAGTTTGTGTTGCAACGGTTTGTTTGCCTGATTTCAAGTTCAAGCCACACCAGTCAGCGATCAGAGATTACTCTGAGTTGGCTGGTATTCTGGATGTACTTGAAGAAGCAAAAATTGTTAAACGCACAGGTCAGCAATTACCCACGGGGTATGTATCTGTTCCTGTTGTGAATGTGTTGATTTAGCTTTATAGCCAAGATAAACAAGCTCCAATGGGGCTTGTTTTCAAAGCATGTAGTGGTACGTGTTTTGAAAACAAGCGTCATAGGAGTCATGTATGGTAAAAAACATGCCAGTATCAGGTATTGCTTTTAGCGGTACTCAGGTATTTGGCGTTTCAAATTCAAAGCCTCCATAACCTGGCTCTTTGTTACACAATGAAGGACACAGGCTAAGGAGGACAGTTCATGCCAAGTAAGATCCAATACAAATTACGTCCCTTTTTATACAGCAATAGTTCACTGTCTCTGAGTAGCGTGTGTTTCGTTTTCCATTATGTAAATGTTCATTCAAAGCAAATTGGGTCAGGAGAATTATTGCATTGGGGATAAGATAGTATGAGAGTTCACTTGTATGATGATTGCGCGGGTGTGTTGTAATTAGCCAGTGGCCGAACGATATCTATCAATCCACGACAATTTTGTAGTGTTATTGAAGCTCAAGAGGTTATTACTGACTGGGCTAAGCGTTTAGGTATTATTGGTCAAAATGACACTATATCCGCGTATTCATAATCAAATTCGGCCCAGTTTAGGGCCGAACTTACCAAGTCTTTTTAGGCATACGACAATTATGCCTAAAAAGATTTTTGCTCTCATCTGAGAGTGAAGATGCGATAGCTGGTCGCTAAAAACAAACAGCAATTAACGTTAATTGAAATAGCCCAACCGGGCACACTTAGCCCGGTACGGGTCTAGGTGTGCCCACAACCAATTAGGAGCGCACCTATGTCTCAACAATATGCAAACTTCAAAGTACGTGATGTTTTTGGTATGCCGGATATTCCGGAAAAGATTCTCGCTAAAGGCTATGCCGATAGCAGCAATCCTTTTATTCCACAAACTCACGCCGATTACGTTTTCCGAAAGGAGTTCTTGAGAGAATGCTTAGCATTTTTGAATGATCCCTGCGGTGATGCGTACTATGTCACCGGACCAACAGGTTCTGGTAAAACTTCTGGCATTACAGAAATTACAGGGCGTCTCAACTGGCCTGTGCAACAAATTACGGCTAATGGTCGTTTAGAGTTCACAGATTTAGTTGGACATCATGCCTTGATTTCACCAAAGCCTGGAGAAACTCCCGTCATGCAATTCATGTATGGCCCTTTAGCAATCGCTATGCGTGAAGGCCATGTCCTCCTCATTAACGAGGTTGATTTGGTTGACCCAGCAGAGCTTTCCGGTTTAAACGACATTCTTGAAGGTCGTCCACTGGTTATCGCTCAGAATGGTGGAGAAATCATCAAACCACATCCAATGTTCCGCGTTATTGTCACTGGTAACAGTACAGGCTCAGGTGATCCATCAGGATTATACCAAGGCGTAATGATGCAGAACTTGGCCGCAATGGATCGTTATCGTTTCTCTGTTGTGCCATATATGGCAGAGCAAGATGAACGCGGCGTTCTGGAGCGAGTAGTTCCTCGTCTTCCTGACAACATTCGTAATGGTATGGTTCGAATTGCTAATGAAATTCGTAAACTATTTATGGGTGAAAACGGGGATGATGGACAAATCAGCATCACAATGTCTACGCGGACACTTGTGCGCTGGGCAAAACTAACGTTGCAATTTCGTGGTGCGCCAAATGCCATTGAGTATGCCTTACAACAATCATTGCTAATCCGAGCCTCAAGTGAGGAGAAAGAAGCTGTCATTCGCATAGCGAAAGACGTTTTCGGTGAGCAGTGGCGATAGGGGGATCTCATGGATACGCAAAACATGATTTGCAAACGTTACATCCGTGAACGTGGAACGACTATCGACAAGGTAATGCTTGGTTACAAGCCAGTTCAATGGTCCATCGATCCTGATGGGCCAACTGAATACCAATTGGTAGAGTTCTTTGAGTTAAACGGGTGGAAAGAGACTATCTTGCTCGATGGGCAGATAATCAGAGCCACCAGCTTAGATACGATTCCTGTCACCGTGAAAGAGAAAGAAAATCAGCATGTTGATGATCTGCTTAAAGAGGGGTACTCCTTCCTCGATGAAGTGCAGGTAAACGCCACAACAAAAGCTGTGTCTTCTCTTGAAGCCGAAACAGAATCAAAAGATGGTTACTCACTGAGCTGGTTGTTGTCATCGCCTGTTGATGCTTCAAATCATGCTCTACTCCGAGGGTTTATTGTCGGGGTCTTTACTGATGGTGCATCAAAGCTTGGCTTCGATGTTGCCAGAGAGAAAGGATCTCAATCTCAATTACCTGATGTTTTAATGAGAACCAATAAAGGGTATGAGCTAACTGTAAAAAGCGGCGCTAGCGAAAACACCATCTGTCCAACGATGTTGGAAGGTGCTGGGACGCTAACTGCTTCGGATGGCTATGAGCCTTTACTGATGTTCATTTATTTACAACGCAGATTTGAGCAGGAGTTTTTTAAAGATGATGAAAAACGCTTGGTTAAAATCTGTGGAGAAGATGGTGATCTGTTTATTTATGACGGATTTGATTCTTTGGAAGGAATATTTTTTGAGTTCGGATGGAATTACAACGAAGTTAGAGAAGCGGCAGAACGTCTTGGTTTAGTCGCCGAACTATTTCGATTGGATAACATTGATTGCGAAACCGAAGATTCCTATTTTTAACCCCTAGAGGGGCACTGTGCCCTAAGGGGTCATGGTGTCCCTTCCATCTCAACGGAGAGAACACCATGTCTACAAAACCAGAAACGAAATCATTAGTTGAAAGAATGGCTCAGCGGTTTGGGGTTGATGCTAAGAAGTTTTTTGAAACTTTAAAGCTAACAGCCTTTAAGCAGCGAGACGGAAGCGCACCAACTGATGAGCAGATGATGGCATTACTCATCGTAGCGGAGCAGTACAATCTGAATCCGTTTACGCGAGAAATATACGCTTTCCCCGATAAAAGCGGCGGCATAGTACCTGTTGTTGGTGTTGATGGCTGGAGCCGGATTGCCAACGAGCACAAGCAATTTGATGGGGTGGAGTTTGAATACTCTGAAAATCTTATTGAAATGCCCGGAGCAAAGGTGAAATGTCCAGAATGGGTGGAGTGTATCGTTTACAGAAAGGACCGTACACGGTCTATACGTATTCGAGAATATCTTGATGAAGTCTATCGTCCACCAGTCGAAGCAACGGGTCAGTACGGTCCTTACACTGTTATTGGCCCTTGGCAGACTCACACGAAACGACAGTTACGACACAAAGGCTTTATCCAAGGTCTGCGTATCGGTTTGGGGTTTTCTGGAATTTACGATCAAGATGAAGCTGAACGCATAATTGAAGGTGAAGCGCATGTTGTATCGTCAGAACAAACCACAAAACAACCAGCTGTCATTGAAGCCTCAAGTCCATTGGCCTTGGAGCATAAAAAGAAAATGGACCCACTTTTAAAACAACTTGCAGATAGAGCTATTGCGCAAAATGCGTGGTCAGCAACTCACGAGTATGTTGAAAGTCGGTTCTCTGGTGCCGAGTTGGAGTATGCGGTTCAATATTTGCGTGATGCAGAGATTGATAGCATGGAACCAGCTGTAACCCAAAAAGCTTCTATCCAGGAAAAGGGAAATGTTGACGATGTTCAATCTGAGTTACCAGATGAGCCGATTCAGCATGATCCTGATCCTATAGAAGAAGGTTTGCACGAACCTGATCCTGAACTGGAAGAGGGTGGTGACGGCAACTACTTTTAACCCCTTGCGGGGGAGTTCCCCCGCGATGGGGACTCCTCCTGTTAAATACAGGAGAGAGCTATGAAAATCGTCAATCTATCTCAAAGGAGCGAACAATGGTTGGAATGGCGTAAAGGTGGTATTACTGCTACTGACGCCTGCATCCTACTAAATCGTTCTCCTTATAAAACGGAATGGCGACTCTGGGCTGAAAAAACAGGCTATGCTCGTGAAGTCGATCTAAGTCTAAACCCTCTGGTGCGCCAAGGGGTTGAAAACGAAGATAAAGCAAGACGTGCATTTGAGGAGAAGTACAATGATATTCTCTTACCTGTTTGTGTCGAGTCAGTTCAATATCCATTGTTTAGAGCATCGCTCGATGGTCTACGAGGCAATGGTGAACCTGCTGAACTGAAATGTCCTAGCGAAACGGTCTGGAACGATGTTTGTTCTGAACTAAAAAACAGCAAGGCTTATCAGTTATATTACCCTCAAGTTCAACATCAGTTGTTAGTTACTGGTGCAAAGCAAGGGTGGCTAGTTTTCTACCGAAATGGGCAACTCAAGGAGTTTGTTATCACCCGAGATGAGCCTATGATAAAAGAAATTGTGGCTAAGGGCACAATCTTCTGGAAAAGAGTCACTGAGCGTAAAGAGCCTGAGAAAGACCCCAAGCGAGATCTTTTTATACCGCAAGGTAAGGAAGTGAACGAGTGGATTTACGAAGCGGAGCAGTACCGACTTTATGACGCAGAAATTAAGCAGTTGGAAGATAGGTTGCAAGCGTTGAAAGATAAGCGGCAACCTCACCTTGATAAAATGAAATCTTTGATGGGTGAATATTTCCATGCGGATTATTGCGGTGTAATGATCACTAAGTACAAAGCCGCTGGTCGGGTAAATTACCAAAAGCTACTTGAAGAAAAAGGTTCGAATATTAAGTCTGAGGATCTTAACTCGTATAGAGAGGAGACCTCAGAGCGTTACCGAGTAACGGTTACAGGCTCTGTTAACCCGAGGTACATTCAAGATGAAGAGGTTTTAGCCCCTTTAAACGATGTGTCTCTAGAAGTAGAGTCAGCCTATTTTTAGGCATAAATAACAAGCCCTTTGGGGCTTGTTTCTAAAGCATATCGCGTCAGTGTGTTTTAGAAACAAGCAACAAAGGGCATCTACAATGAAAACACAGAACTTCAAGCTCATGTACCTACATGGTGGCCGCTGGCTAGAACGTATCTACAAAGATACGATTTATGCCAATGTACAAAGAGTGGCAAACTCTTTCCCAAAAAGTGTTACCTGGTACATTGAGCCTATGTGAAATGTAGACATGAAAGGGGGAATGTATTCCCCCCCTTTTCCATTGAAGATTGCTTTTTCGGTCTTCAACGGAAAAGGACGAATTCTACTCTCATCGAGAGTGAAGACGCGATAGCTGGTCGCTAAAAACAAACAGCATCAAACTCATTTCAATTTAACCCAACAGGGGAGCTTCTCCTGTTCGGAGTTAGCCTCCTGTCTATTGCACTAGGAGGCAACCATGAAAAACTACAAGCTATGTTATAAAAAGAAAGGTTCTCCGAACTGGATGACCCGAGTATTTAATGACACCTTGTACGACAATGTTCAACGTGTTGGAAATTCATTTCCATCCACCTTTACCTGGATGATTATTCCTGCGTAACTCACTTTAACTTTATAGCCCAACCGGGCACATCATGCCCGGTTCGGGACATGGTGTGCTTTCACTTTGCTGGAGAATAAACCATGTCAAAAGTTAAACATCTCGAAAATCTATGCGTTATTAATGCTGATTTTGATATCTGGAGTGGGCAAACTCGTTTGTCTGCATCTGACTTTAAATTGGGTGCTGGTGGTGAAATTCCACCAGAGAAAGTAGCTCAATTAGGGTCGAAAAAAATCTGTGATCCAGCGAAGCTGAAAGGCTTTCATCGCTTGAAAACAGAAACTCGACGTTTTTTGCTTAGCTATGGTATGCCATTCATGAATGGCTATGCTGTACCCGTAGCAAAAACTGATGAGATTTGCGCCAAGTTGGACAAGATTGACGTCGAAGTTCAACAGTTAAAACACGAGTTCGTTACTGGCTACAACAATGCCGTTGATGAATGGTGTCGAGAAAACCCTGAATACGAGACTGCTATTCGTGCTGGAGCTCTTCCTCGTGAAGAAGTAGAAAAACGAATTGGTTTTGAATATCAGGTGTTTATGGTTCAACCTACTCAAGATGAGCAAAGCGCACACAGACTTAATCGTAAGGTTGAGGAGTTGGGCGATGATCTCATTGCTGAGGTGGTAAATGATGCCAATGATTTTTACAACAAACGTTTAGCTGGGAAGATGCATGTAGCAACAGCTACAGGCGCAACGCTAAAAAACCTACGTGATAAAGTGGATGGACTGTCATTTTTGAACAGCGCATTCACTCCGCTCGTTAGCCTGCTCGATCAAACACTAGCAGGGTACGAAAAGCACGGAGCTGGAAAGCGTAATATTGAAGGTATGTTCGTCTTTCAAATTATGGCCGCTGTATTAATCATGTGTGATCGCAAACGTATTCAAGAATACGCTGGTGGTTCGCTTAGTGTTGATGATGTAGCCAAAACCTTGACCAGAGATGAACTCAGCTCATTAGAGTCTGGAGCTTCTGATCAAGAAGATGAAAGTGAAGGTGTTGAGAGTGATGAGGCACTGGAACAACCATACGTTCAAACGCAAAGCCAAGAAGTTAACCAAGAAGATGGTGAACAAGTTAATAACTTAGAACCTGAAACTATTTTGGATGACTTCGAAGCGTTTTTAGCCAACCGCACATCCAGTGCAAACCAAGATGACGAGGAAGATGATGCTTTGGAAGACAAAAGCGATGTCTCTTCTCAGACTCTGTGGGATGCAGACCTAAATTGTGATGATATTCCAGTGGAAGACTATAGCCAAGACCCAGCAGATTATGTTGGCAAGGACTTTGGTCAATCTCACTCTAATGATCATGTTGTAAGTCAACCTGAACAGCAACCAACTGAGCTTGATGATCAGGATTGTTATTTTTAACCCCCTCGGAAGGGACAACCACCTTTCCGAGGGTGGTTTGTTTCTTCTGTCCAAATTGGAGAAGAAATATGTCTAAAAAACGTACTGTTTATAATGCTTTACCCATCGTAGCTGCTGCTTATGGCGAGAAGTTTGGTGTTAAAGTTGCCTTGGGGTCAGATACCGCAAGCACTGATGGTCAAACTATCGTTATTCCAAATGTTCCAGATGACTATCCAAATATGGATGCTGTTTGGGGCTACTTGGCACATGAAGCTGCACACGTTCGGTTTACGGACTTCAATGTAGAAAGGCGACGCGCCTTGCACGCTCACCTAACAAACGTCATTGAAGATTGTCGTATTGAAAGAGCAATGCCTGGGGTCTATCCAGGAACAGCTTTGACACTGCACGAGATGGCTCGATACATGCTTCAAGCAGGCCATTATGAACCCGTGAGAGATGAAGACCACCCGGCATCCATCCTGTCTGCATACTGCTTGTATTGGTTGCAAACAGTTGGTGTAGGTCAAACTGCATTGCAAGAGCGTTTAGATGGCGCAAAAGCTGTGTTTGAAAGAGTTTTCCCTCAAGGTGTTGTTGTAAGGCTTAATGCCTTGCTACGTAAATGTGTGGACGCCAAATCAACTGCAAACGCTGCATCTCTTGCTGATGACATCATTAAGATGATCGAAGAAGAGAAAGATAGTGAAGAGCAGCAAAATCCGAAATCTCAACGTGAGCAATCACCTGAGCAGAAGGATAAAAGTAGTGACGACTCTCAAAGTCCAAATGGGCAGGAACAGTCGTCATCTAATGGCAATGATGAAAATAGCCAAGAACAACAGGGTGGCAGTAGTGGAGCGCAAAGTGAGCAAAATGAAAATAGCCCCGAAGTTCAAGGTAATAATAGTGAAGAGAACGCGAGCGGTAACAGTTCTCCTCCTAATGCTTCTCAATTGCTACAACAAGTACTAAGCGCTGGAAACAGTGATTTGCCTAAAAATGCGCAAGACGCTTTGAAGCAAGAGCTGAATCTGGTAGCCCAGCAAGAAGGTGATGATCGTTACCAAACAGTACGGTCAGCAATGGATATCCATGATCACAAAGAAGCAGGGCAGCGTCTCAATGGAGATGTGAAAAGTACAACTTCAAAAATCCGACAGCAGCTTTATGGATTGGTGCAAGCCAGCCAAAGAACTGCTCATAGGAACCAAAGAAGTGGAAAGCGTGTAGACACTCGTCAACTACATAAAGTTGTCATTGGAGATACTCGTATTTTCCAGAGACCAGAAGCTAAGAAGCGCCCTAATACAGCGGTTCACATTTTGGTCGATATGAGCTCCTCAATGGATAGCCCTGCCGGAAACGGTAAGCGCAGGGAAGATATTGCAAGGGAAGCCTCTTTAGCTATTGCATTAGCTTTAGAAAGCATTCCAGGGGTTAATCCAGCAGTAACGTTTTTCGGTAACAACTCCAATGTTCCTGTGTACAGCGTTGTAAAGCATGGTCAAAAAGTACAAAACCAAACTGGTAAATTTGTCTTCAATTCACGCGGTGGTACACCGATGGCTGAGGGCATTTGGTATAGCGCATTTGAGCTAACCAAAACCAGAGAGGAACGTAAAATGATGATTGTTGTGACAGATGGTGCGCCGAACAATGCACTGGCTTGTCACAAAGTTATCGGACTGTGCGAAGCCAGTGACATAGAAATGATTGGTATTGGTATTGAAACTACAGCCGTTAATCGACTGTTCAATACGAACATTGTCATCGAGGATGCTGCGGATCTACAAAAAACACTGTTTAAGTTAATGGAGCGATCGTTGACCGCTTTTGCTGCTTAATCAGTCCATGTATTGGCCCTATCCCGTCAGGGACGGGGCCTATTCATTTTAGGCGTCTAACTCCCTGATAGGGGGATAGCGTTGTATATTATTAGGGAGTATTTAATCATGATTATTGGGTATCAAATTGAAGATAAGCATGGTCGTAATTGGCATGACAACATTGACCGCGCTGACAACCCCTGCACGGTTCTAAGTGAGCAAAGTGCCATTAAAGAACTTAAAATACTGCAAAAAACCAGACCTGAACGCGACTTTAGAATGATTGCTGTATTAGAGGGTGACATTGAGTATCCATTTTTTGAATGGTCACTTACTGCGGCTAACGATCAGTATAAGACGCTTGGTGTTAGCATTTGTCATATTCCATTAGATGAGCATGAAGCACTAAATGAGCTATCCTATGCTCCAGACTGCAATATGATAATGGGTCGAAATACTGGCTGGCTCATCAAACTGTACGATGAACCTGAGAACAATCTTGGATATAACGGTATGGGGGAAGAATTTCACAATATCTTAGTTTCGGCAGTTAAAGCTGGGTATCGCATGATTGAAATTGATGCTGATGCTCAAGTTCATGACCAGTTCCCAATATTTTAATAACATTTAATACGCCCAGTCTCTTATCTGGGCTTTTACTTCACACACATTTTGAACCTGGTGGGCCAACTACCAGAAATAGGCGTCGGGTTTCCCGGCGCTTTCCTTGAGCCTTTCACTTTCACATGTGAAAGTCGAGAGATTCAAGGAAAGTGCCTTGTGCGCTGATGTGCGATAGCTGGTCGCCAAAAATAAACAGCATTAATTCACTTTTTATCACAGCCCTCGGGCACATCTTGCTCGACGGCATAGGTGTGTCCAATTTTTATGGAGAACAACCATGACTATCGCTCACACCGATACTGACTTGAAAATACAATCAGCTTTCCTTTGCGTTTTGACAGAGGGTTTTGATTATCCTACTGCACAAGATGCCTATGAGGCATATCGTGTGGCCGCAAACGTAGCAATCAAAAATCCAGAGAAGAAAATTTCTGATATGGGAATTAGCCTTTCTGGCCGACTGTTACCATCTCATCTCAAGACCTGCGCAGAGCTTGTCGATAGTGTTGACTATCTGGTTAGCACTATCAGTCTAGGGGTGGAATATTTTCTGGATCTTGCACAAGGCAAACACAGCTTGTTAACGGACCCAGAAAGCCTCATTGAATTAGATGGGGATGTGTTCAGAATCCATGAAACTAAACTTAGTTTGATGTCCATTGAAACTCCGTTGGAGCGTCGTATCCCCGTTACCGACCTAGAAACACAAAAAGTTTATGGTTGGACTATTGATGGGGTTCTCGATGTTATTAACCGAGAAAGAAGTCCTGATTGGAGTGATTACACTGAAACAGATTGGGTTGAAGGTTGGAAGGAGTGGGTGGTTCCGGAAGGATACTATCAAATCCAAGAAGAAGATCTGAGACCTGACTACTTCACTGATAACAGTTCTGAGTTGTCGGATGAAAAAGTGTTTACACGTACTAAATCTGTCCAAAAAGAACCAAATGGTACTTTGACGGCAGGTGATGTATACGACTCAATTCATGACGATATGAAGGCTGTAATCGACGGCCCGTATCTGATTAAAGCTAATGGTGCATTAGTGACAGATACGGAACTAGAGGAGGTTTGCTTGACACTCTATTTTGGCGAAAAATACAGCCAAAGTATCATGATCAACTTTGATGAAATCTATAACGGCGTATTCCATGATGATACGACAATAAGTTTTTATTCAGGTTCTTTAAGTGAGCGACTCACATTAACTGTTGAAAAAATGCAGGTTGGTGTGAAGGCGAGCGGAAACATTCTTTCAATAGGTGAAGTCCACTACAACGTCTTTGACGCAACAGGGGAGCATGGAGCTGAAAATGCACTTGAGGCAATGAAAGCTTTGGGTAAACCAATGTTGTCGGCAGAGCAACTGTATAGCTCTCTCAAAGAGTTATGCTCAGAGACAAAAGGGCAATTCCAGATTATGGAAGCCCGGATCTAATACATTAACCCTAACGGGGCAATCACGCCCTGGTAGGCGTTGGTTGCCTCTTCAATTTTATGGAGACAGCCATGAGCACAAAAAACGCACATAAAGCAAAATACCATTTCTATTTCACGACCGCTGTACTGAAACATGCAGAGGACAACCACATCAATATCGGAGATTGTTTTGGGTATGGTGAAGATAACTTTGTTGTAGATCTTTATCCATATTCAAACCTCATCTATAGATGTGATGTGTTGACGAAATAGAAAGAGCCCCAAATAAGTGGAAAGAAAGTGAACTATTTGATTTGGTTGATAATCTTTCAGATTGTTTTTGGGGAATTATAGAGCGAGAAGGGTATGACGAGATGGATGCATCAATGCCATGCTTGGATGAGTTTGAGCTAGATATCAAACGCGCTCTAAATGTATTTGTAGGAATAAATTAAATCCTAAACCCTAAGGGGCCATCAAAGCCTCTAGGGCATTGCTAGCCTCTCAATTTTTAATGGAGGCCATTATGGCAATCGTAAAATTTAACATGAAAGAAGTACAACTGCTGGTGGATGAGCTTAATAAGACGAAAAGTTATTCACCAACAATGGATGATCTCTTTAAGCCTGCTCTATACAAAACAGGCAAAGTTGTTGATTCCAATGGAAACGATGAGGAACACAAAGATTTTGGATGGCCGGACTCCAGCCAGATAGACAAGTCTTTAGTCGAACCGCAGTTGCTATTGGTAAAAGATCAAGGTTTGTATCTTCTGAACAACGCAGATGTAAAAGAAAGTCCTCGCTCAAGAGGTGCTGTTGTCTATGCTCACGGATGTAATCCTGACAAAGATGACGACTTTTACGAAACTGCTCGAATGATATTTGGTGGTGATGATGGCAGCGTATCCATTCCGGTAGGTTGGTTTGACTTAGCGTATAAAGCTAATAAGCGTTATTTCAAGTTAAACGTTGCGCCAACACAAATTTCACTTGTCCTTAAATAACCCTTTCGGGGCCACTTGCCCTGAATGGGCAGTGGTCTCTATTAACTGGAGAATCACAATGACTACACTCGCATCCTTAGAATCAACGCTTAATCATGACATGGCAATGCGCCGTTTCTTAGATACTTTAAACCGTAATGAAATGGAGCGCTTATCTGGTGAGATTCACGCAAAATTCTACTGGAATAAGCGTAATCCACAGTGGTATAGCAGTGACAATGCTCGCTTATTTGCACTGCTGAACCGTGCCAAACGCATCATTAAGAAGCGACTTAAAACAGGACGAGTTAAACCAGAACAAACAGAGCATGGTTCGATTATCGAACGTAGTCACTTTCCACTAGGAGATACACTAACCTTTTGGAATTGCTACCTGAACGACTCTTGGAGAATTGCTCATCAAGACTCGTCATATAGTGCGTTCTGGTATAACGAGCGTGAGCTCAAATTGTGTACCTACTGTGAAGGTGATGTGGTCTTTATGACAGCTCCCAATAAGGAGATATATCGTAAGGATTACGAAAACCTTGATGCATGGTACACCGACAACCTTTAACCCTATAGGGAGCATGGTGTGCCCACCACAAGGAGGACACACCATGTTTACTACATCTGTTTGCTCTTACCCGAATCGTGGTCATTATGGCGACAACAAGTATCGAGGTAATTGCACCGGACACATCATTAAAGACTTTATTGAGTCATATATGATGAAACCAAATGGCTTAGTTGTTGACCCTAGTATTGGGGGAGGAACCAGTACTGATGTGGCAAATGAACTCAAAGTTCGTTTTATTGGTACAGACTTGCATCAGGGGTTTAATTTGCTGCGAGATGATCTGTCTGCATTTCTTGGGGAGCCAGCCCACCTTATTTGGTGGCACCCCCCTTATGCAGACATGATCACTTTTTCTGGCAATATGTATGGTGAACCCAATAAATGGGATATGAGCCGTCTATCGTTGCCAGAGTTCGTGGAAGCTCTAGAATTAGCCATTATGAATATACATGATGCCTGTGAACCGGGAGGTCACTACGGTATTTTGATGGGAAACCTTCGACGTAAAGGCGAGTATTATAACTTGTCCAGTCTGGTTGAGCGTTTGGCTCCAGGTAAACTCGTTGATGAGATCATCAAGGTACAACACAACTGTGTCTCTGACCGGACCAACTACAGCAATAACAGTAAGCTGGTTCGTATCGCCCATGAAAAGTTACTGGTATTCAAAAAGCAAAATGCATCATCATCGCTTTCGCTTATCCCAGTAGCAGATAAACGTGCGGCCAATATGGTTGGAGTTACATGGAAAGCAGTGTTGCGTCGAGTGTTACAGGGTAAAACCTTATCGTTAGATGCCATTTACCAACAAATTGCACCTTACGCGAAACACCGACAAAACGAACACTGGCAAGCCAAGGTTCGTCAAGTGCTGCAAGATGAACGATATTTTGTTCGAGTGGATTCTGGGGTTTATACCCTAACAGAGTGAAAGCTAATGTTGACACCTAGAAAGGGCAGTTCCACATTAGAAAAATTCTCGAATTTATGTCGAAATACTCTAATACTCCGAGAAATCGGAGTACGTACCGTTTCAGGGTAATAAGCGCAGGGGGAAACGCCCCCTCGCTTTCCAAAGCAGTTTGAACTTACAAAGAGACTTTTTTGGAAAGTGCCTTTGGTGCTTGAGTACGTTAGCTGGACGTCGCAAATAAACAGCAAAATCACATCTATTAACCACCCTGGCGGGGCATGTTCTCCTGCTGGGAGTCATGCTCCTCAAATAAGGAGTATGACAATGCATGTCAACTTACCAGCCAGTACAAGTACGTTACTGGTTCAACTAGAAAGAAAAGGTATCGCTATTGAGTCGCAATGCAGAAATGGGTATTGCGGAGCATGTCGGTGCAAGCTGGTAAGAGGGAACATTTCTTACCGTGCTGAACCTATAGCATATCTTAATGATGGTGAAATTTTGCCTTGCTGTGCTACAGCAACGTCAGATGTAACTGTCGATATCTAACCCCAACCCTGAGGAGCTTTAACCTACGGGTTGGGCTCCTCTTTACAAAGAGGAAATATGTATGACCAATCAATACCATCACGATTTTTACCGCAATAGCACTTTCCCTGTTGTTGTTTATGAATTGTGTGACGAGTCATTAACCATCAAGCCTGTAACAATTGAGGAGTACGGTTTAGCCACTCCAGATTGTACAGAGGAAAGCATTCTTTACTATGCGGAAGGCAAACGTTGCCGTTCGTCTGTAGAACACTTCTTCTTAACTCGTAATGATGCAGAAGAAGCTCTAGAGCGTTTAAGAATGTCCTTAACCACCAAGCCAAAATTAGAAGAACTCGCATACGCCCAAGCAACTGCTCAGTACCTGTCAGAATTAGGAAGTGCTGACAATTGGTTCATGGCTTACGAGTACCTAATAGAATGCGTTGAGAAAGGTGAAGAGCCCGATTTAACTGCATGGCAACCATTTGAACATTGGGAATGGAAAGATATAGCAGATCGTATAGACGATGAGGCTCAATCTATTCTTTCTCTGTTGAAACAGGTGTTAAAACTTGCGAAAGAGGGGATCGTTTATTCGGCCATAAATGACACACTCACAATGGATATGAACCAGCTATGTATGCAAAGCATGGTAGAACTAGGTGCATGTCAGGAGGTGTCCAATGAAGCTGAATAAACGAATAGCTAGTCAAGATGAGCATGGTCGTATTGCCAATATCATTAAATGGTGTAAGCGACACAACCAAACGATCAATGGCTTCCCTTACGGGGATGATTTGGTTGGTTCGGATGGAATTCATCTTGAATTGTTGGTCCCTCAAGGTACTTCTCCTGAGAAGTGTACCGATGCTTTGGTTCAAGGTTACTCAGAGCGAGATGTCGTAACCCATGCGGTGATTGAATGTCCCGCAGATTGGTTTAACGCCAACCTTGAATCTAGGCATTAGATACTGGCTTATAAACTCAGGGAGGTGAGTTATGACCATGCCAAATTCGCAACTAGTTATGTTTGCTGGAAACAACGTGGAAACTGTAGAGGAAGTTCGCTCGATGCAGCTGGCCGTTAGATGTGATGCTTTAAAAGCAAATTCATCGTCGGAAAGAAAAGAGCTCGAATCATTGGAGCTTTGGCTGGAAGAGCAAATTAACTCTCAGATTGTTGGATTTTAACATATGAAACTTAACCCCAAAGGGGCATACCTATGCCCTTTTGGGAGTGGGTTGCCTCTCAATTAAATTTTTAGGAGCAACCCGTGAATACTGCAAGCGTATTAACCTACGATGCACAATTACAACTCCCCTTCATTTTTGATGATCTGCTATTAGAAAATGATGAAGAGCCGATTGAAAAGGTTACTCCCTTAACAATCGTAGCATCATGTTCTGATCGTACAGTCGAGCAAGAGTTTGAAACTGAAATCGAAACTTGGACTGATGGGCAGATTAAAGAGCTAAGAGAGGCATTTTTGCGGTATAGCTTAAATGTCCTTGCTGACGGACGCTCTGGTAAAAAAGCAAAAGATGAAGCTTATGAATGGTTGAACTCTGATGAAGTTCATCCATTTTCATTTGTTACCTGTTGTGTGTTATCTGGTTACGACCCTGATGAAGTGCGTAACCTTTGCCAATACACACTCAGACAGTTAGCTAAAAGAAATAAGTAGCCACCAGGAGGGGGATCACCTGCTGGTGGACTCCTCCAAGTTCGAGGAGATTACAATGACTACTTCACTGAAACAGAAAGCAATTGGATTGGCCGCTGCACAAGTCCTTAAATTCAATAATGAATATAAAGGAACATGGTATGACGGCTATTTGCTTTTGCTGGAATGTATGCAGCAAGATCGAGAACCTGAACATTGTGCCATCAGAGATGATGTTGAGTTTTGGTCATGGCATGAGGTAGTGCAATTCATTGATAAAGAGGCTGAAAACATTTGGAAGCCGATGGAAAATGAATTGGCTGACACCAAGCAACTGATTGTTCATGATGCTGCCTCGGGACTTGATAAGTTCTGTGGTATCGACGTTGAACGCTTCGGTGAGCTTGATAAGGAGTGTCAAACTATCGTTCTAAACAAAGCGGTAGTACTTGCTGTAGATAAGGTAAATCGAGATGAACCTGAGAGTGAGCAAACTAAATTCCATGTTCGTTCATATTCTGGACGGTTTATGTATGGTCGTACTTGTCTTGGGATAGATGTCCCCCCAGGAAAAGATCTTTCAGCAGTGGCAAGTTGCATGGGAAATTTATTCAAATTTCTAGGTACACCACGTCAAGATCAAATGGGCAAAGGTACAATCTATTATTGGCCGAATATCGAACAATGTGAATCACACGATGTAGCCTTGTAGGAAACTATAAGGTAGAAATAACAAGCGCAGGGGGAAATGCCCCCTCGCTTTCCAAAGCAGTTTGTACGTACATAGAGACTTTTTTGGAAAGTGCCTTTGGTGCTTGAGTACGTTAGCTGGACGTCGCAAATAAACAGCAATATATCAACCCTGACGGGAGAGCCTCCCGTCGGGAGCTCTCCGTCAATAACCAATAATTGCATGGAGAAGATCATGTCTAAAAACACTAACGATATTTTTACTAATCGCACCCCTTTGGAGTTCTGTGTTTATCCCAAACTAGACCGATGCGTTGGTCTACGTATAGGCTATCCACACTGTCGAGAAGGTGCCAATGGCGTTGTCTGTGAGGTTGAAGCAGAATATCCCACACTAAATACTCATTCGAGTGTAGCGTGGCCTCTGGTTGAAGAACTGAATAGCTACACCATCAAAAAACAGAAACAGATAATCGAGGATATTGATGAGGCTGTTGCTGAACTTTTAATGCACAAAGCCAATCTTCTAGAAAATATTCTAAAGCTAGAAGACGGTGAACTTGATTTAAACGAACAAGCGAAAATGCGCTACGAAGAAAACAGTAAGTCTTCTGTCGCGTGATTAGACTGCTATAGGCAAGGGTGATAACCAATGAATGTAGATCAGTTTATTGACGTGATGGGATTGCGATGCCCTGAGCCATTAATGGTGGTTCGTCGTGCAATTCGTCGTATGGGGCCAGGAGAAACACTCGAAGTGAAAGCTGATGACCCAGCTACCACGAGAGATATACCTGACTTTTGTCGCCACATGGATCATCAACTTGTGGAAAGCGAAGTAACCTCTCCCCCATACAAATACATAATCAAGAAACAAATATAAACCCCATAGGGGCGGAAACGTCCTATGGGATAGTTCCGCTCCTTTAATTTAGGAGAAAGGCATGTATATATCGTTACGAGGTCTAAATCACGAGCAATTAAAGTCCAAGATTATCGACCATCGAACAAAGCGCTCATACACTGTTGAAGAGGCTAATACCCCACTACCCAAACAGTCTATTGTCGAGGTAGGACGGCTTTCCTGTGTGTACACAGGTAAGAAATTGTCCCCAGCAGAAGTAAACGCTTATAACGGTTTTACTGAGGAATACAATCGCAGCACATGGCGGCCAGATCAGGATTTCCTCCTAGATCAGAGACATCGCTTATATCATGCAATTTGCCTCGACAACCTTAAACTTCAAGAATCTGCCTAAACCTATGAGGTAGTTCATTTCAAACACTAGCCCACGGGCGCACTTGTGCCCGTAGGGTACAGGTGTGCTCTTTATCTAAGGAGACACCTATGGCCGCTAAATTTATTGAGTTTGATTCACAAAAAGAAGCTATAAATCATCGAGCTAAAGCGGGGGGCTGGATTTTTTCAGCTTTCAGTGGAAAAGCGATATGGTTTAACACGACATTCACACCTCACAAGATTCTTTTATTGTCTTTCCTGCGTTTGAAGCTCTGGCCTACGAATTAGGCCGAAGCTGCTGGCAGCTGGCGGACAAGACTCCGGTACTAGTCGAAGTGGTGGATACCGAGCAGCCTTATATCGGCGGCGAAGACTTCCACTGGGCTCCGGCTTTAATCGAACGATCAGGAATGCTCAAGCTCGCACCAGCAGGTGAAGCCTTGGGTATGCCTATCAATGTAATGAACAATTCGGTCTATTTCGCTGCGGCGGATGGTCCGGACACAAGTTGCGGTCATCAACCAGCAAAATCAATTCCAATCCAAATGGCTGGAGATGAAATTCGCGTTATGCCCGCTTAACACTACCAATAGCTGAGGTGATTCCCAGAAGGGGTTCCTCAGCCTTACCAGGAGAAATCTATGTGTAAATTATCTATTTATCGTGCTGAACACGGTTCGTATACGGAAGCTCTAAAATGTGCAGCTGTTTACCACTCAACAGGGGATGAGCTTGAACCTGAATTTGTAGATGGTCCAGCTGGTAGAGTGACATATTTAAGTGATATGTATTCTGTCATACAAACAGTTTGCAACGCAGCTGGCCGAGACGATTTGGTCTTCGGTACAGTCATAAACAATATCTTTTGGGAGTTGGATGAGTTAATTGACCACTTTGAAAAGGTAAACCAGTGGCCTTGTGAGAATTACCCTGAGAAGGTTGAAAAGCTTGCTCAAGATGCTCACAAAGGATGTGGACTGATTTATGAACTCTTCGCAAACCGGTATATAGATGCGATTGATAACCTTGTTCTCGACTTACCTAAAGGAGTTAAAGAACAGGTTATCAAGCTTGCTGAAAATTACGGTTACGAAGTCATTACAGCGGAGCAGCAAACTGAAAGCCATGAAGAGCATTGGAATGATGACGTTCATTATTGCTCCCACGGCATAGATGCAAATTGCTGTCCGGCTGGTTGTGGCGATATTGATGATGGGCCATATGACGAAATGCAAGAACCCAGTGGCTATAACGAAGCCGGGGTGATTCATTCACGTATAGAAGGCATCGTCGGAAATATTAAGCAGGGAGAAACTATATCTCCATTAGATTGGTGCATGTTGAAAAAGTATGTCCATGATAATCCAGATGCGTGTTCTTGGTACGATGATTGTTTTGTTGAGCCATTAAATGGTTCACGAGAAACAGTTCGAAGTGCAGGAGAGCTTGTTAAGTATCTTCAAAGACAAATTCTGGATGCTTGCTTCGATTTTCGTTTAAACAAGCGAGTTGAAGCAGCGAAAAGTGAAAATGGTATTTTAATTCATTGTTCTTTATGAATTAACTTACTCTAAGGTGGATGCGGAGCTTGATAGCTCTGCATCCTTACCTCTTGGTGTCATTCTTGACATTTTCTAAAGGCGTTTGTTAGAGACGTTTTTGGAAAGTGCCTTGTGCGCTGATGTGCGATAGCTGGTCGCCAAAAACAAACAGCATTACTAATAACCCTACCGGGGATAGCTCTCCGGCAGGAGGCTATCTCCAAAAACTTATGGAGATATAGATATGTCAAAATTCGATCAAATTGCAACCGTACACAAACTGACAGTTGTTAAACAAGCTGATGAGCATGACTCAGAATTCGATGTTTACTTGTGTGAAGACCAGTTCGGTAACGAATGGGCTTTATCAAAAGAAGGAGAACCTGAGTATGCCGAATGGGGTGTTTATAATTACATCGTTCGCAACAATGTTTGTATGATCACCACGCCAGTATCAACGCCTTGTATGTCTTGGGAGCTTGCAGATCTTCCCAAAGACTATAAAGGTGAACTACAAGTCGGCATGTCAATTGTCTGATACCTATTAACACAAACCCACAGGGGGAACTGACGCCCTGTGCGGCACAGCTCCCTCTCTAACTCTGGAGAGAGAAATGACTAAATTAAACCGATATGCACTACGAAGCGCGGTAGAGAAGATCGACGGATACTATCTGCCCCGCCCACACGAGCGCAACAAGACTGATGCTTTTGAGCGAGCTAAGCACGATTGCTTAGCAGCCTTACGCCAACAGATTCAAAAGATTGAGTCTATAACGTTTGAACAGTTCACCAGTAAAGATTCGCGCAAGTAGGGAGTAGTGTCATGACAGAAGTGAATAAAACAGAGCGTACTCCAGAGCAAATTGAACTGATCTGGAAGCACACTCATAAAGATATGAAAGGCGTCTCAAATGGTGTGAAAACCATCGTCTACCCAGCTCCTTATAGCTGTCTCGGAACGGTCGAAGACCTGCCTGAGGATGCGTACCAGGACAAGCTACGCTATGCCCGGTACAAGGAATGCTGTGAGAAACGAGATGAGAAGCTGCGGCCAATCATGGTGGAGCATGGTGTCATCGAGCACTTCGATAGCACAATGCAATGGCGTGACGAGCTCGACGACGTAGCGGTGTTTGCTGGATTTACTCTACAGGGTGAAGCTCTGGAAGCTCTGCTGACGGACGTCAAAGCTGCTGACATTACATATCCCAAAACAGCCGGGCTCAAGTACCTTTGATCTGGCATGTAAATTAACCCCAGGGGGAACAAGCGCCCTCTGGGTACTTGTTTTCCCACAACTAAAAGGTGAAGGAAAATGAAAGCATTAACCAGCCAAGAACTAAATATGGCTTTGGCCGCGTTACGTTGGATGCAGGAGACGATGGAGCAATCGAACCCAAAGGAATTGTCTGATTTCTTTGCAAGACTTCCTCATTTTACTGACGAAAAGCCGTTGAGCGGAGAAGAGATCGACACGCTATGCGAAAAGATGTACTCGCTTGACAAACCAGCCTTGCAAACTGATATAACCGATCTGGTCGATGGGTTAGGTGATAAAGTCTCGGCCTCGGTTGAGATAGGCAATATCGGTGGTGAGCTTTTGCTAAGTGCTAAAGGCTACTCAGATTGCAACTCTGAGGATAACGTTGGATTTCCATTGTTGATAGAAAACAACGCTGGAAATCTCCAATTGCGGGTTTGGGCTGATATAAATAAAGAAGATCCGACGCATGTGATCTCCTTACAAGGAGCAAAGAATGAGATGCGTCAGGAGTAATGCTCAATGAGCGGTAAGTGTGGGAATATCCCCGCACTTTCCCAAGCATCCTAGAGCAGGATTCTTCGGAAAGTGCCTTTGGCGCTTATGTGCGATAGCTGGTCGCCAAAAACAAACAGTACTTATTGTAACCCGCGTGGGGATAGTCCCTGCCGGGGGCTATCTCCATTCAACATGGAGATGACAATTATGAAAATTGAATCTGTAGTTCGTCTTCCAATGGAAGATTCAGGTTTAGGTCACAATATCGTCCGGTTAAATAACCGAAACGTAGACTCAAAGAGAAAAGATCCTAATCGTTTCTTTCGACGTGAGCCAGTAGTGATCTATAACCCCGATAACGGCACAAAAGTAATTCGATATGTAATGGGCAACCCAGGAACAATGTCGATTACCAAAAATGCTGTTGGTCTTGATTACGATGCCGTTGATGCTCTTGGAGTGAAATTTAAAGAAGAGGTATCACTGGAAATGCGGAGAGCTCGCTGGTGGGAAATTTACCAGTGGTTCTGGTTCCACCCTGACTTCTCTATTCGCTTATCAATCCGTCTTGGAGTGGTAGGCGCATTACTCGGCATTCTTGGTTTTTTCACTGGGATCACTCCCATCATTTTAGGCTAACGCCTATCCAAAAGCTCAGAAGCTCCAGAAGGGTGCTTCTGAGCCCACTCTAGAAGGAAATAAGCTTATGTATCAATACGATCATAAAAAACGAAATATTATTGTATCGGTTTTGACTGTTGTGGGTAGTTTGTGTGTTTTGGTGCCGCTTTTGGTCGCCATTTCGTTTGACTGGCCCCCGTTACTTACCGATATGGCCGCATGGTTTGAGAATGCAAAACAATATGCAGTAGCGCAGTTCTGGGGGCTCGTATTTGGAGTGCCTTGTTTATACATTGCATATCGCATTTATAATTGGCTGCCGATCATTCCTTAATATTTCAATATCAAACCCACGGGGGTGTATGTCCCTGTGGGGGCGTGCGCCCTCCATACTTTTTACGGAGGATACTATGCAACATCAACTTGACATGCTTGCGTCAGTTTGTGCTGATGAAACACCCGTTATTCATTCGCGCTGCAAATATTGCCAAATTTGGCGGTTCAGCAGCAAAAGTAGTGATCACTAAGCACGGTGGAGAGCTGTATGTGATCAAACACTGGCTGATGTCTGATGTGTGGGATTTTTTATTAAGCTCGGGAGCCGATGCTAAATACCCCTTACCAAGTTATATACGAGGGGGGGTACATTAAACTCCAACCTGATGTGATTAGTGGCTTAGTAAACAAAAACCCCGGCATTTTTGCTGGGTTTTTTTACTTATGAGAACCAAACGCCCTAAAAGGGCAAATAGACGTTTCGTGAACCATTTGGATTGGCGATAGACTAAAAAAAATGTCGGCTTTGCTGACGTTGAAAGGTAGCTGGCCTACAAGCAGCAACTACATTCTGAATGGAATACATTCCATCAGAAATCTGATTAAATATTTCGGTGTCAGGCCGAAAATACACCTCAAGAACAGTCCACAAGGACTCTCACAACTTAACCCACATGGGTACACGGGACCTATGTGGTAACTGTGTACCCTTCAAACTTCATTGGAGGATACTATGTCAAATTCAAACTATGGATTCCTAGCACTTGCTTTGCGTCAACGATTGATAAAACGCTGGTCACTGATGCATTCAGTACAGCCTGAATCAGTCTTGGAGCATAGTGCTACCGTTACGTTGCTTGCTCTTCTCGCTGGTCATGTCGCAAACCAAAAGGGGAACAAGGTCGATCTTGCCAAAATGCTTTCCCACGCAGCACTACATGATGTAGCCGAAGTTCTCTGTCAGGATGTTGTGACGCCAGTAAAAAAGGCTAATGACACTTTGGCGAGGGAGTTCGAGCGACTTGAAAAAGCTGCTGAGGAGCAGTTAATTCACACGCTACCTTTGGAGCTTCAAGGTGCAGTCGCGGAAGCATTTGCCCCAGGTGGCTATGAACAGCAACTGGTGAAAGCCTGCGATACCTACGCTGCATATATCAAGTGCAAACTTGAAGTGGCAGCTGGCAATGCGCTGGAGTTCCAAGATGCTCTCGACAAGATGATTGGCGTTGTATCTCAGTTGAAATCTGATTTCCCTGAGATCGAAGCAATAGATCAATGGTTCGGTGCTGGACTTAACTTGTCAGTAGATAAATTGCTGTCATGTAGCGATGACGAAGGTTGCTACATCAAATTTGTTACTGATCAGCGTCCGGGAGAGCCAGATATTCTTGCTGGAAATGAACAATCAGATCTTATTCTGACAGATCTCGAAGGCAAAGAGCTCAAACGAATCAAGCCAACTGCACCTTGGACTCATGAAACACTTTCCATGTTAACCATCTCTTCGGAATGGGCCCGTATGGGAGTTGAGGCATACCTTGGAAAGCAGTGGGTTGGGAGTACCGAAGTATGAATAATAATGACTTCAAACTAGTACAAAGAAATACAGATGAATGGGACAAAATGTGGAACGAATTGGCCCAACATCCATTAAATAATGGCGACGCGGTTTGTGAAGAGTCAGTTACTGGAGAGTGCTGGCAATACATGGGTACGCAAGGTGGTAAGCACAATTTTCGCCACCGCTGTCACCCTAAAACAGGTTGCCGCCAATACCTAGATATCGACGCTGTGACCGTATAAGTAAACCAATCTTTAAACCCTAACGGGGCATCAAAGCCCCTTTGGGGCCTTGGTGTCCCTCAATGACATATTTGGAGGATTCCATGTCAATTTGTGATGAAGCAATGTCTAAGGCCACTAACAAAGGCTATTTAATAACCGCAGAAGGCTGCACTCCAGTCGATATTCCAAAAGAAGACGGATTACAAACTATGTATAAGCTAATCGGCTGTAGCATGGTCCAGAGCTTTGATTGGGAGCTATCGAATGGAAAAACAGTCAGTCTTTATCTTGATGAAGAAGGACTGTTCAGTAGCGGTATCAAGCTCGGTTGTATATTACATGGTGCAGATTCACCTGTTGTAGGCAACATCATCGTGCTGGGTACTCCAGATTACAGCGATGGTGAAGGTTATGACACTTCTGCACCGGAAGACTTTGAAGAGCATCAGTTGATCGCTCGGAAAGGTCTTTTGGACATCTGTGCTTAACTATTAAATCCGAAATCATTAAAACCCTAAGGGGGCACCAATCCCTTAGGGGGAGGTGTCTCCTCAAAAAAAACAAGGAGATAGCTATGATTAAAACTCATTTCAATAACCAACTGAAAAAACTTGGCTACCCAGAAGGTCTGACAATCGAGTACAGCCTTAGTTACTGTCAAGGTGATGGTATGAGTTTCTATGGAAACCTCGATGAGGATGATATAGAGAAGCTTATGCTGCGAATTTATGACCCAAATACAGCAGGTGAAAACGCCGTACTTCGCGTAAAAAACCTTTTGGTTCGTAAAGAAGCATTATCTATGTTGGAAATATTAAGGGAAGCAGATATAGGATGTTGCAGAATGTCGATTGAGCGAAACTCTCATGGGCATCGGTACAGCCACTATAACTGCATGGATCTTTTTCATGAAGTCGATTTTGAAAGTTTCTCTGAGGAGCATTTTGAAGCGATTCGTGCCGCTGGTCTGGTAACAGGTGAAGTGACTGATGAGCACATCACTAGATGGCAAAGCATTTGGAACGACTTTGTGGGTCGTCTCGAACATGACATCAAATCTACATCCCAACAGCTTGAAGCCGAAGGCTATGCGCTGGTGGAAGGTACGCCATACGAAGAAGTTGTTTCCTGGGAGTTTAATACAGCTGACTACACAGTCCAGCTTAAAGAGCATCCCGAGCATGACTTTGATATTGGATGCTGGGACGAAGAGTTAGCATTACAAACAATACAGGATATTGTTGATGGTAAGCAGCGCTATCTGAGGTTGGAAGCTAAGATCCTCGACCGAGAGACGGAAGAGGAACTAGCATCTGAATCTATAGGTGGCCTGGTTATAGATGTTAATGACAGAAGTTATGGAAGTTACCGCCGCGAATTGGTCAGTAATGCCATAGCAGAAGTTCGTAAAATACAGCTCAAAAATGCTATATCAGAACATCATCAAATGCAGGAATCGTTAGTTCGTAAAGCGGCCTAACATTTTTACTTAACCCTAGAGGGGGGCTTGCTCCCCTTGTGGGGCAACCCCCTTCGATTTAAATAATTGAAGGAGAAACACTATGGGATTTTTTAGCTGGAAAACGTGTGATTCAAAAGAAAGCATCTCGAATGTATATTCTGGACGTCAAGTTCGCACTGTTTACTTACTACAACCTCATGGTCAGAAACCATTACAGGAAAATGCTTACGAGGGCTATGGAATATTTGGTGGAGTCAACGCCCATGTCTGGCTGGCAAAAGCAAACTTAGATAAGAACATTGCATCTGGAATGGATGACGAAACTTTGCGGATCATAGGGGTTTATCTGAGCTGTGGCTTTGATTTTTACCGAGATAAGAACAAGCAAGTTTATGCTTGTTCAGACAAGGTGATGGTGATAGAAGCTCTTGGCTTGTTTGACTTCCCGATTGTAAAGATAAATGGTTATGATGAAATGTTCACCGTCGATGGAGTATCTGGCACAATGGAACAGCATGAATGGAATGGACGTTTAACAAAGCAAACTCCGCCTTCAATTGCTTATCCTCTGAAATTTTCGTTTAACGAAAATGCGCGATATGAAGCCTATTCGGCATCAGAGTCGTGTGACAAGCAAGGATATTTCTACGATGATTAACAGTGAGGGGCGAAAGCCCCCACTTTCCCTTAGGTGTTATAGAGCACCTAACGGAAAGTGACGAATTCTACTCTCATTGAGAGTGAAGACGCGATAGCTGGTCGCTAAAAACAAACAGCATTCAATTTAAGTGAAAGTTCTCTTTCACCCTTCATAACCCAGTCGGGTACACCAACCCGACATGGGCCAGGTGTACCTGCAAACTGTAGGAGTACACCTATGTCTAACATTGCAATTCTGCAACATCTGCAACAACGTATGCTTGAAATTTCGAATGCGGAAAAACTACCTCTCCATTTCAAATCTAATTTGGAGATTGATGGTAAAGAGCTCGAACGTTTCAAAAGCAATCCAAGCGGTAAATTCGTTTGGTTACTGCGTCCTTCTGGAACTCAAATCGTTCCGGTCGGACTTGGCGTTAATCCCGTTCATATAACGTATTGGATCTGGTCAGAACAAGGACCAGAAACCAAAGCGTTTGTCGTGGATATCAACGCTGGCACCATAGAGAAGATTACTCATGAACAAGCAGAGAGCCTCATTATGATGCCTCCTTGCAAAATCTCTACTCTAATGAGTAAAGAAGAAGTAATCGAGAAAGTAGCTTACGTTCTCCGCGAAGGCGTAAACAGTAAGATTTGGGGAGCTTTTAACCCTCCATCTCTTGATGATTACGCTAAGTGGAATTGGATCGACTGGCTAACTTACTTCAAATCATCAGGTAATCACCTGATGCAATCCTTCTTGGGTAAGGCCATACGCAGAGTTAATGGTCAATAGCCCAAAATCAAACCCCAGCCGGGGAGAGCATCTCCGGTAGGGGAGCCTCCTTGGCTATTTTTTCCCGGTGTCGGGGTTTCCCTAAAGCCCCTGATACGGGGGGACTTAGGGAAGCCTCGATGTCGGGGTTTCAGCTAAGGAGAAACACTATGGATAACTCATATTTCTATAAAGCAGACGAAGTTCGTAGCCTCGCTAAGGGTCAATGGCTTTTCATTTTGGCGCATTTAATGCCTGAACTGGAACCAGCACTCAAAAAAGCGGGAAAGTCCCATGTTACATGTCCGTTTCATGGTGGAAAAAAAGACTTCCGTATGTTCAAAGATGCTCACGAAACAGGTGGTGCTATTTGTTCTTGCGGTTCTTGGCATGATGGCTTTGAGCTATTAAACCAAGCAAGAGGGTGGGATTTTACTGAATGCCTACAGCAAGTTGGTGACTTGTTGATGGCTCCAAAGCATTTCAAGCGTCAGCAAAGCTCCAATAATACAAGTTCACCGCGCCGAGCACAGCAATCTGCTCCGGCAAAAGTGAATAACACCAAATACGATCCAAATCGTCGCCCTAAGTATCAGGGCACTTTAATTGCTCACGGTCAAGCTCCTTACCAGGACGACCCGATAAATGAACCAAGCTATTTTGCTTACATTCGTTTATCAACGGGCAATGAACGTAAGATTTGGGGCGTTGATCTAGAAAGAGCAATCGGAGAATGCGGTGCTGTATATGGTGATGAAGTCACTCTCACAAATTTGGGACGTGAAGCTGTTACCGTAATGCAGCCTGTATTTGAAGAAGGCACTGGAGAGATCATTGGTGAGAAACCAGTTCAAACACATCGCAATACGTGGTTGGTTGAAGTGAAAACTAAGAGTGTTCGTACTGCTAAACCAGAGTCTGTAGCGCAGGCAAAGGTTTCAAACAGCAGCTATGTCTCTCACTCTGCTCCTGGTTCTTATAACGAAGAGTCATGGGCTGATTCAAATGTTCCGACAGAACAACATGAGGATAATCATTCTTCATGTAGCCCTGTTGAGCATCACCAAGAAGCCGTAGTTGAACAAGAACATTCAGAAAGCAAGGTTGTTCCGCTCTTTGCTGAGCAGTCAAAGCCTTGGTTGATGGAACTTCAAGAGGAAATGCAAAAGAGAGCTCAACGCGAACGTGTTTACAATGCTCGCCTTTGTGAAAAAATTGAGAAGATCTGGAATGAATGTTTGCCCTTTAACTGTGCAGCAGCTGAGCCGTTACGTGCCTATTTCGTCAATCGCAAACTTTTGTTTGCACATGATGTAGTAGAACAGACAGACAGCCTGCGATTCCACCCAAGTATGTCCTATTACGATGAAGATGGTAATGAGGTTGGAAAATTTCCAGCCGCAGTACAAGCCATCCGAGACGCGAAAGGAAACTTGGTTACTTTACATCGTACATATCTGACCAAAAGTGGTAAGAAGGCCAAAGTAGAATGCGCTAAAAAGATGATGCCTGTTCCTGATGGATTGAGTGTCACTGGCGGTGCAGTTCGCTTAGGTATGCCAACAGAAGGAGTATTAGGTTTGGCAGAAGGCTTGGAAACAGCATTGTCTGGGTTCCGTGCTACTCACATCCCTACATGGTCCACAGTGAATGCTACTCTTTTGGAAAACTTTGAAGTTCCAGACGAGTTAGACATCCACACTGTCGTTATCTTTGCAGATAAGGATAAGTCGCTAACAGGGGAACGCTCCGCAAATGTGCTGAAATCTAAGCTTGAAAAGCAAGGATATACAGTTCATGTGCTGTTACCTAAGCTGCCCATTCCACCTCGTGCAAAAGGTATAGATTGGAACGATGTCCTGGTAACTCAAGGACAGATGGGATTCCCGCCGATTAGTACACTCCGCGAGTTTATTGCGCGTAGGGCAGGTGCTTATGGGCGTGTATAACCTAGCAGAAGTAAACACTGAGCCAGGTAACGAAGCTACTTGTCCCTTCTCACCTCCTTTGGGGTGGGAAGGTGATGAGAGCGCCTATCTAGAATTGATGCGTCAACGTTACAAAGACAGAAACTTCAACCAATTAATAATTGGAACTGTCTGGTGTTCAAAAAAAATGGACATACATTACTCTGGGCCGTTTGCAGAACAGGCAGCTCAGATTGTTAATAAACTCCGGTAGCATTTTAGCTACCGGACCATCTAATTACTGAGGGGAACCAAACCTGATGGGTCTGTTCGTCTCACCAAAGGAGAATAACTATGGATATGCCGCAACATCTTCGAAACCCAATGGTAGTTGAAGATGCAATGAAAAAAGCTGAGCCGCTTGCAAAGCAAATGGGGCTTAGTTCTATACCTGACGACATGCTTGAGTTGATCTGTCCGAACTTAACTTTCGCAGGACAATTCACGCCAGGGCTTTACGCAAGATTTCAGAGTGTGAAGCAACTACTGAAATCACTATCGGAACAACACAAACCTAAGCATGGCCATATTGTGAATTTAACGACACAATATGCGAGTTACGAAGAAGCAGTCTTGCTTTTACGTGAAGGTGAAATCAGAGGTGAGAATTTGATAGCTTCTGTGGGTGGAAAAAACCTAGATGATTTCGATATGCGAGATTATGGCATAGCGATGCATGTTGGCTGCGGTGGACCATTTAACCCCATTACTGATAAGCATATTCAAACACTATTCGAGTTCGATATGTTTGAGACTACTTATAACTTTTGGGGAGCTTATTGTGGTAATGGAATGATTGAAGTTACTGTTCCAATGAAGCGATGGTTTTTAACTTTGAATGAATAAATATTAATTTTTCAGTTTAACCCTGGAGGGAGATGTGCCCTCTAGGGGCTCTCTCCTTAAAAACTAAGGAGATAACAATGATTAAGTATATTTTTAACACTTCATTAAGGCAGGAAGTGATTATTGATACCGATAGCAATATTGATGGATATCAATACCACTATATTAATGTTGTTGAACACATTGCTTCTGGTGGAGAGGTTCAAAGGTTTTATCAGGCTGTCGTTGTAAAAAAAACTAGTAGTCTTACTTACCACGATAGTTTTGCTACAGACTGGTTTTTGATTAAAAACAATAAACTTTATGTTTGTACTGATGAAAATGGGGAATGTCTTGTTGAATATAGCTCTGAGCATGAAGGCGAAACATTGCCCCTGACTCCTTTTTCCCGAATTGAAATATGTGTAAATAAGAAGGACTCGGCAATTGGATACGCCGTAGCTGAGTTCGCAAAAAGTGTTATAGACAGGGTATTCAATGTCAATGTTGCAAGTATCCCTGTCGTTAACCTGGGATAGTTCAAAAGCGCAGGGGGAAACCCCTCGCTTTCCTAAGCATCCTAAACAGGTTTCTTAGGAAAGTGCCTTGAGCGCTGATGTGCGATAGCTGGTCGCCATAAATAAACAGCATTAATTCACTTTTTATAACCCACGAGGGTACATCACCCTCTTGGGGTTGGTGTACCCATTTGAAAGGAGTACACCATATGAACCAAGCACTTCAATTGAACCCAACTCAAGTACGCGAACAAGCATCGGTAAGAAGGCTGGATTTTTAAGGCTTTGTTCATGCATTATAAATCTGCCGAGATTGGGCATTTCCGCGTTAGTTAACTAAGTGTTCTCTGGTGTATAAGTGTAATTCTATAGTAGAACCAAGAGTCTTATTATATGGGCAAGTTAGACGACACCGGAGAGTATTTACCTTTTGCAAAGAAGCATTTGGTATTAGGGAAAGATAACGGCGACACAAACATTAGCCTTAAATCAATTTGGCCGGAACCTAATTGGCAAGAATTGTGTGATGATGGTCTGTCAGTTGAAGTATGCGCATATTTATCGGTTTACTATTCTGGTTGGAGGAATAACCCCCGTCCAGCTCAGCCATCTGTCAGTCAAGAGCAATGGACAAACGCATACGAAAAATCACTACTTGTTTTGCAAGAGTTGTTTGAAAACGTAGCTGACAATGATGATGTAAAGTTGCTACCGGAACGATTTCGGAGTCGGATGGGTATCCCTAAGAAAACTGGTAGGCAACATATTAGAGATGTTTACCCATTGTACGCTGTTGGTAGAGGTGAAAATAGAACCTACAAAACTCCGTTTGCCTTGACGCTACGACAATCATCTTTAATTCATTTGCTGCCAAAATTAGGGTGGCCTTATACAATCAAGCCATACAATGTTGACCTATTTCCGGTGGCCTTCGAGGGGGGATTCTACCGACTGTGCTCGATACAAGGAAAACGGTTTGTATATAAAGAAACAGAAGAGTTCCCTAACAAATTCAAAAGTGAAACGGATGCTATAAATGCATTACGTTGTCACATGAATTTAGATGTATCGCCCTATATCCCCAGAAAGAAAATCGAAACGATAAGAAACATACAGCTCAGCTATGATGTTACACCAGAACAATTCATAAACACGTTCAATTTTAGAGGAGTTCAGTTTGGGAGCTCTATGCCAGACAAAGAACGTCAACTGTTTGTAAACAATAGCTTTTATGCATTCAAGGTATTAGCTCATATATTAGAGATACCAGACGGATGGATAGGGCTTGGAGGACAACTTGGCATAGCTTTCGGCGCAAGGGGGCAGGGGAAAGCAAGCGCCCATTATGAGCCAGACCTAAATATCATCAATTTGACTCGGCGGAGTGGACCTGGTGCAATTTCTCACGAGTGGTTCCACGGAGTTGATGCTCTTCTGGCAAGGTCTAGAGGATATGAGGGTAAATTGATCAGTGAGTTTATTACTGGCGTAGACATGGAAAACGCACCTGATAAGTTCAGGAAAAACATTCTCCTTATGAGGAATATCATTACTAAGCAACTTTGCTCTGGTACTAAGTATTTCAATCAATCACAGAAACTGGCAGGCCAGAAGGGAGCGCGAAAATACTGGATAGAAAGAAGCGAGATGTTAGCCAGGGCTTTTGAAGCTTTTGTCCAGGACTCACTTATAAGCAAAGGAATAAGTTGTGATTGGCTTGTTATGGACACTTTACTTTCAGATGTGCCTAAAGAACATCATGACAAGCATCCTTACCCGCAAGGCGATGAACGCAAGAATTTAAACTACTCGATGTTTAATCTAATGAAAGGGATTTGGAGTAATTAGGTTTAGCTTCTTGATAAAAAGTAGTCGAGTAGAGCACCTTTTCTAATCTCCTTTTTTTTAAACTGATCAAGCATATAGAAAAAATCAACATGATCGATACCATACAAGTCAAGGAGAGCTAATGCATCAAATAGGTCAATCCCAGTATGACCATTTTCGAACTTGGAAATGAAAGATTGGTTAACACCGATATGGTTGGCCGCGTCAGCCTGAGATAAGTTGCTTTTTTTCCGAAGCTCCTTAAACAGGTCACAGACAAATAAATATTCACTTCCTCCTTTCTGATAGAAATTCACAAAACACCTTGAAAATTATCTAGTCCACGAGTTACGCATGAACATGCGCGTCAACGAAGCGACAAAATTGGATTTCTCTTGATCATTCATCCGGGAAAAGTTGGCAAGATACATTTCCCGTTGAGTTACGATTGTCATTAGATTTGCCTCTAGCGGAGATGATGAGTCAATCAATAACTGAATGCGTTCAGGGATCTCCTCGGCAGTGCTAATGTCAAAATTTGTATTGTTTAACAAGAACATGCTGTTTCACCCATAAGAACCCCGTAGGATTATACACCCAAAGGTCAATTATTCCGAGTGGAATAATTCGCAAGACTTTAGCCGAAAACCAACCGGATTGGCTGGTGGTGAAATATGCAACCTGAGGGAGGACTTTTTTGTCGCCACAAGCCAATGTTCTCGCATAATAAAGTTTGTACATAACGGGACAGTAAATCAGTTAGTTGCGGTAGTTGGTACAATATAGTTTGTACACTAATAGGAGTAATCGGTTTGCTGCACCCTTTAGTTCTGTCTGCACCTTGCGGTAAGTCATACCTCTAACACCATGTTTTAGTTGGCCTTAATAACTACTGTACAAACTTTATTATCCCAATCTTGGCTTTGTGTACAAACTTTCTGGCCTCTGTACGAACTACCAACACAAGTGGGTTCTGAAATAAATCTGGAAAGGTTTGAGTGGTAAGGCTTGTTAGCTTTTTCCAGAAAAATATCGATTCTTGGCCATTTTTCTAAAAATGGAGCACTGATGATACCACTTTCCAGAAAACTGACTAAGGGAATACGATTATTTTTGCCTTTAACAGTTTTTACGCGATACCGTTATCGGACATAGTTATCAGCCCATAAGATACTGTAATTATTCTCAATGCAATAATCCAACATATCTTCGAAGGTATGGATGTGCTTTCGAGTCATGTCTGAATGTATGTTTTTGAGTATAATTACTCCATTATCAATGCTAATTGCCTTGTGCGGGTTAGTTACCACGCTGTCAATGTGAGCAAATTCAACCTTAGCGTTGTTATCAATGCATTCGCCAGTAAATTCGCACTGTGTGATTTTATAGTGTTCAATTCGGGATTTTTTTAGTTGTGGTCGATATCGCTCCACTTCATCAGCGTATAAATTATGATAATCGCGTAGCGTTGGATGATAAATTAAGTACTCTACCAACTGATGTACGTATCGGAGGTACAGGTTTTGCCGTTGATTTCTCCGTGAAGAAATGTGAATTCTCGCCTCAATCAATGCTTTAAAGTCAAAGCCAGATATGCACCTATCTCCATTTATCGTATGACTTCGGGTAGGTGAGACTAACCTGCCATAGCCATTGCGTATCATGGAATGTTCTGCTCCAGAATTGCCAGTACGCAACAAGATATTTATCTTATCGATGTTAATGAAAAGTTCGCCAGCATTACTCGTTCTTGTCGAGTCTAAGAAAGCATTTCGAATACTGGTCAATGTGCCTTTATCTAAGCTGTCGATCAATGCTGAGGCTAAACGGTGCTGTTCATGCAACTCCTCTGAGGTGATACCCAGTGAATTCAGGTATTGATATCTGATCTCGGGTGGATTAAATGAACTCATCCCAATTTCCCCAAAGTCAGTTGAGCAAATGCTGTCTTGATGTTTTGAGTTACTTCCTTTGCATCAATCCCCATCTCGGCAAGCTCTTCGCTTTTAGACTCATGAAATAAGGCTAAATGTAGTTTTCTCAGGTCGCGTGCTCTTGATATATCTTTCTGGTGAATGGGTCGAAACTGTAAGTGTGTATCGTAGATATTGGTTTGATACTCGCAGAGTTGCGAATAATAAAACGCTAATTCATGCAACCGACTTTGAAAGTAACGAGTATTTGGCCCGTCGCTGATGATCGCTTGCTTTAGTTTTTCTTGCATACCTGTTTTGGATATGGGTTGAGTGTTGCTCAAAACCGCCCCCTATAACTTCAAGTTGATGATTGTCTGATTTTACAACGCTGGAATCGATAAGATGTTACGATTTGCAAGGTTCAATTTTCCCCTTTTAATCAATTGATTGTTTTGGTTTTCGTAAGAGGGGAGTAAGTTTACCTTAGCACTTTCCAGAACTGTGTCTATGCAATAATTAGTGACATATAAAAGAGTCTGTTTTATGCCTTATGTTGCTTATTTTTTCTTTTTAGTATTTGACTGTCTAAATCTACAGATTATGTGCTTGTCAAAATACTGTCTATAGCGTCAGAATGGTTGAATATAAACTACAAGCATATCTGTCTAAGAGGGCTTAGGTAAGTGCAATTTGAGAGGGAGATCGATGATTTACGAGCAATATAAAGAGTCTGTTAAAGCAGACATCGAAGCCTGTATGGAAAATTTACAAGTGCAGCCCATTTTGTTTGTTGGCTCAGGCATGTCTCAGAGGTATTTTGATGCCCCTTGCTGGGATACTCTAATGCTTGATTTAGCTGAGCGTTGCCCTCTTATCACAAAGCGCTTTGCTTATTATCAGCAGCAGTACGCCAAGGATAATACAAAAATTGCATCTGTTTTTGCTGACACTTATTCAGAGTGGGCTTGGGAGGATGGGCAAGATAAGTTTCCCAATGAGATGTTTGAACCTGAAGTAACTAAAGATAGTTATATCAAGTATGAAGTGGCTTCTTATATCAATGGTTTAGCTGACAAGTTTGATGTTAAAGCTAATGCTTATAGAGATGAAATTGAATCACTTAGAAAGGTTAAGCCCCACTCTATTATTACAACAAATTACGATGATGCCTTAGAGAAAATTTTTCCTGACTATCATAAAGTTGTTGGACAAGAGATAGTGAGAGCCAATTATACTTCTTACGGTGAAATTCTCAAAATGCATGGCTGTTCATCTCAATATGAAACGATTGTTCTTACAGCCGAAGACTATACTGACTTCAATAAGCGGAAAAAGTATTTAAGTGCTAAATTATTGACTTACTTCGCAGAACACCCACTCTTTTTCTTTGGTTATAGCGCTACAGATACCAACATTAAAGGTATTTTGTCAGATATCGACGAGATCCTTGCGCCTAATGGTGAGTTAATACCAAACATCTATATGGTGTGTTTTGAACCAGATTCAGAGAATAAGCGCGATCTTCCAACAGAACAACTAGTTACTATTGATGCGACGAGAAGCGTTCGACTAAAGGTTATTTATGCTTCTGGCTTCAAGTGGATTTTTGATGCTTTGTCATCTTGCACTCCTGAGATAACGGTAAACCCGCGGCTTATCCGTTCCTTGCTTGCTCGGACGTATCAGCTAGCAAACTCAGATCTACCTAAGCAGGAATTGCCCTTTAACTTTAAAATGCTTCAGGATATTGAGGAAAACTCTGAGAAATTACCAACTTTATTTGGAATAACCCACCTTACTGATGTTCAGGCATTAAACGCTAATTTTGATTACACTTTGACTGATGTTGCTAAGGCTTTGGGGGGGAGTTATTGGAACCACGCAGAGCAACTGCTCAATAAGATATGGGAGGATAAAGGAGTCAACATTAAAAACTCTGATAATAATTACCATCTCTCGATAAAAACGGGAGCAAAGTCCATGACTCACAAATACTCGCAAAATGCCGTAGATTTGCTTCAAAAAGTCCAAAATGGCGAAGAGTATAATTTAGATTTGTAAATGTTTTTTGTATGACCTGCGCAACCTAAGTAAAATCTTCTAAACCCTTTGGAAGTTCAGGTCATAAGCATTAAAGTCATGCAGATGAAGGCTACTTTATTTGTATAATTTTCGTCTTTTTCAGTTCAGCCAATTGTGCTCTAAGGTTGGTGTTTTCAAACTCTAACTCTTCTTTATCACTAAGAGCTTTAACGAGTCTGTCATTCAGATGATGCTGAGCTGCTGCAAAGTCTGCTAATTGCTGCCTAACGGTATCATACTTCTCTTTGTAGTTTTGCTTGATACGCTTTTGTTCGTTTAGCTTGGTGCGTACAGTCTGGATCTCTGGTTGGACTATTTCACCTTTGCCTGTCGCAATTTCAGCTTTGGTCTGTTTAACCTTCTCAACAAAATCAGGGTAGTAATAGCCACTGCCATTACCCAAATTCGCCTCTTCCTCGACAGCTCTAACACTAAGTTTACGGTGAGCGGGAATACGTTTAGGTTTTCCTTGTTTAATGCGCTCTAGAGCTGCCTCTAATACTAATAGTGTATTTTCGCTCTTGCTCATAAGTTAGCTACCTCCAAATCAGGTTCAAAAGGGGTAAAGGACATATCAAAGTCAGCCATGACTTTCTCTGCGGCTCTTACTTGAGTGACATAGTGGCTATGTTCACTTACCGAAATTTCTTCGCCAGATTCCATGTAAGCAACTAGACTGCGGTGCTTTTTCTGCCACCACTTAGCCTGCTGCTCGTCAATGATGCTACTTCCAGAGCCACAATCAACACAGAACTGGGGAGTGACCACACCGTCCATATCGCAATCATAACCAGATTTGCAATAGCTGTGCATTGAACCATGCAGTGTCAATTTGCCATCCTTTACTGCTTTATAGATAACGTCCCATGAGCTATAAATGGTCGGCACATCCCCTCGCATTTTCATGATTGCTTTGCCATGAGTCCCTGATAGCGTTTCATCAGAATGCCACTGTCTAAAGATTTTATTCGCGGTGGTTTCTGCATTGATTTCATCGAGTGCCTTTTGCACTTTCTCGTCCACTTTCAGGTCCCGTAGGCTCGCAAGTTTGCCACCATTGGTGTACCACTCGGTCATCGAGAGGTAGAGGTGCTTAAATTGTTGTTTGAGCGCAACCAAAGTACCTAGACGGTTTTTGATGCAGTAAAAAGCCAAGGTACGCCTAAACTGATGGGGTGTCATGTGCCATGGTTTTCCAACAATTACATCTTTTTTTACACGACTTGGTGAGCGAGGATTCGACTCAAGGCATTCAACGAAATCCTCTTCGGTTACAATGAAATTAAACTGATTACAAAAACGCTGTAGTCGGTGATTCCAGCCTGTAATCAATGTTGGGGGCTTGGAGCGGTATGCTTTATTTACCCAAATGGAGTCTTTGTATTTTTTATCTGGGTAAGTGGTTTCTTTGCGCCATTCTTCAGTTAATGTGGTCACAAACTTTATTGTTCCAAGACAGCCAATAACTGGTGTAATATTAACCTTAAATTCTCTACTTACGAAAATGTACCTTTTCCAAAGTAGAGCTTGTAAAATTTAAAGGTCGAATAGTTTGCGACTCACTTTTCGCGCACGAGGGGCATAAAGTCACGTATAAGCACCTTTTTGAGTGGATAAAAGGAACGATAGCCGTCCTATTCTAAAACCATGATATACCGGGTGGTTTAGCAGTGGCGTTATCCATTTTGGCGAACTCTATTCTACATAGAGTTGTATGTTGGCAAACTTTATTTTACCTACACACTTTTATTTTCATATTTCGGCACAACAAGGTACGGAGGCGGAAAATCGTGGATTTAACTGAAATGGCACTAGTAGCAGCAGTACTTTCAACTCTTGGTTTTGCAGTTACCCTTATACGGCATGTCTTGTTTAAAAGGGAGTTCTATAAACTAAAAGAGGACATGAAAAAACATACTCTTGAGCACGGTGTTAACGAGCAGCTATGGATTTTATTTGTTACGCGGTCACGGAAGATGCTTAGGTTCTGGAGGTAACATATGCTAAATAAAACAAAGTTTGAAAAAGTTCTAAGTAGAGTGATCAACAAAAACAGCGCTCGTTGCTCAAAGTGCAAGCGAATGTTTACTCAGCCATGTCATACCTTTGGTGGTCTCGATGCAGAGGGCAAAGTTCATAATGTAGCTCTATGCTGTAGAGACTATATTGTAGACATGCGCCATTATGGTGTTTATACAACCCTTCCAGTTAATACAGCAGAAGGTGAACGCCAGGCCAAAGAACTATTAGATTCCCACCCCAAAGACGCAAGCAGGTATTGACTGTTCTAGTGAAACAGCGAGCAAAACCAAGATTGCACCAAACGAACAAAGAGTAAAAGTAATTAAAAAACAGCCAGATACAAAGCTGTTCTAACAAAACAAAGACAAAATTCCCTTTATTGTCCCAAAAGAACACTCGAAGAGAAGCCAATGTGTAACGGAAAAGTTATTTTTGTTAGCCAGAGAGAGGCTGAGACTATTCACCCAGAGCCCGGAGTAGCAATGATTTCTATCACCGATCCGGGAAAACCTTTAGCTGAACTAGGTTCCTGGGAGCTGATATACAGAGATTCTTTTTTTGATGGAGGCTATAGTGAAGACGCTATCCACATCCATAAAGATGAGTTTCGAATGCGCTATTGTTCTTATATTGATTCAGAACAGGCAGAGAAACTAAAAAATTTCATATCTCAACTAATCTCTTCTGGAGTGAATAAAATCTACGTTCACTGCTATTTTGGTCGTTCACGCAGTGGAGCTGTTGCTAAATACCTGGTGGATCAGTTCGGTTTTGAAAGCAATAAACCAATTGAGAGCCCAAATATGACTGTATATAAATTGCTATGTAATCCAGTACGGTTTGAACCCTTGATCCAGCAATATGAACAAGCTGCTAAAGCTCCTAAAGAAGAAAAGCAACCAACAATATCCCAGAAGTTCGTAGATTTATTGATGGTAGCTTTAGGGCTTAAAAAATAATCAGTGAATGTGGCCCCTACTCTCGATACAACGTGCATGAAAAGAAGAGAAACCAACATGGAATATCACGCTAACAACATAATAACTGCGGAACAACAAGGAGAGCTGATCACCGCAGAACAGATTAAGAGCAGTATAAAAACTAACGCGGCATCAGCCTATTTACTTAGTCTCCGCTCAAAGCTTAGCCGTCAAAAAATGGGTTACTTCCTGAATAATGTAGCCAAAATGACGGGCAACCAAAGCATGTTTCATTGTGACTGGGGGACAATGAGACGCCACCATGTCCAGGGTATTATTGACTTGCTTATTGATGCAGGAAGAGCTCCAGACACCATTAACACCTATCTTGCTGGGTTAAAAGGCGTCGCTCTTGAAGCATGGACAATGAAGCAGATTGATATGGAAAGTTATCACCATATCAAGCAAATAAAGAATGTGCGTGGCGAAAGAATTCCCAAAGGGAGAGCGCTAGAACGTCATGAAGTTGCCCAGCTTTTCAAAGTGTGTGATGAAGACTCACGATGTAAAGGAGTTAGAGATAGTGCAATTTTTGGGGTGCTTTTAGGCTGCGGTTTAAGGAGAGGTGAAATAGTGGCCCTAGATCTAGGCCATATAAATTGGCGAGAACAAGCAATTACAGTTATGGGTAAAGGTAATAAAGAACGATTGGCCTTTATGCCCGACGGAACGCTTAGAAGATTAAAATTGTGGGTTAATGATGTTCGAGGTGAACAGCCTGGGCCTCTTTTTCCAAGAATTCGACGACATGATGATGTACAAGACAGTCGAATGACAGATCAGGCAATCTACGAAATCTTGAGAACTCGACGAATGGAAGCTGGGTTAGAGCATTGCTCTCCTCATGATTTGCGTCGGACTTACGCGAACGACTTATTGGAAACTGGCGTTGATATCATGACCTTAAAGGATATGATGGGACATGCTAGCGTTACTACCACTCAAAGGTATATTCGCATCAAAGATGAGCAAATGCGAAATGCAAGTAAGAGGTTGGTAATTTAACATGCTCGTATCATTTCTGACATGGTTTTTAGTTGGTTTGCAGCCCATTGTGCTGGTGGTCATTATTCAAAACCTTATTGGAAAGTTGTTAACCCCTATTGCGCTTCGCAATAAAGCCAGCCGGGGGGTGTACTTAGCTACAGCAGCTATTGGAGTGCCTATTCATGAACTCAGTCATGCTATTGCGGCGTTCCTTTTTCGGCACCGAATAACCAAAATAAAGTTTTTTGAATACACAGCTGGGCATGGCCGCTTGGGATACGTCGAGCATCAATGGAACGTGTTGTCACCGTTGCAAAATGTCGGGCTTTTCTTTATTGGTATTGCTCCTTTGATAGGAGCTGGTGCAGTCATATACTTAACTACAAAGCTAATGCTTCCAGGCTTATTGGATACGCTGGCTTGGCGCATAGTAGAAATTCCTATGGGAATAACGGGCGATCCAGTCAAAGATGCTTTCTATGCTGTGCAGTACGGCATTTCTGGTGCTGGTATTGCGATTCTTTCCGTGAGCTCGGAGCCTCAGTTCTGGCTCTGGATGCTGATCAGCAGCGTTGTGGCGTTTCACTCGACACCAAGCAAAGCTGATATGCAGAGCGCATGGAAGGGAGCGATAGCCGTAGGAGTGTTATTAACGGGGATTGTCTTCATTTTCGAGGCTTATTATCCACTAACCGAAATGGTGGTTGGTTATTGGCTTTACAGTGTATCTATTATGTCTGCCACAATTGTATTTTCTATGCCTTGGTGGGTAATATTGCTGATGATCGCTATGGTTTCAAAACGCTAGCTCTCTGTTTTTTTAGCTGTTCTCTCAAGCAAAGCGCTTTGGCGGAGTATTGCCAACACATCAGCAACCGTCATTTTCCATCCCATAGCAAGACGTCGAATGATAAACGAACCTAATTCAGTACGTTCTTGCGGATTAAACAAACACTGTTTAACCTGCCCTGCTTCTGATAAGGATAGTGAAATCCCTTCGGGTCCATTATGTTGTAATTTGAAACCTTTGTTACGCTTAGAACCGTGATAAGCCCCCTCAGATAAACGAGCAAGGCCGAACAGTACCTGAGTAAAGCTGGTAAGCTCATACCTTGTCAACTGGACGGAAATTTTTTCCTGCCAGTTTGCATCAGTGCCAAGAAGTGGCGCAATCTCGATTGTGACCGAAGGATATTCATCCTTTTGGGTCTCTGTATACTGGAACTGAACTACAACACGCTGGTGTTTGTTATAGATTTTAAAAGCTTCACCAAACAATTTAGTTTCGCTCATAACTAATCTTTCACCTCAAGTTGCGACAATTTTTTCTTTGTACTGATATGAGCTTTGCGTTCGGAATTCAAATCAGATTCAAGTTTGCTTTTTGCTTTTGAAGTGGCCGCGTGAGCTGCTTTTTCGGTATCGAGAGCTTCGCTAATTGTCTCCAGTCGCCCCAACCCTTTCTCTGATTGCATAAGCCGCTCTTGAAGATGGTTAACTCTATCCTGAGTTGTTTGATGCGATTCTTTCTCTGCTTTTAAAGATTCACGGAGTGCTTCATTTTGAGCACTTATAGTCGCGTTTTGTGTTTCTGCTTGGGTGAGTTTTTCGCGGATATCTTTTAACTCAGAGCGTAGTTGTTCACGGTTAGATTGAGCCTCTTCTACCAGCTTACTGCTGTCCTCAAGACGCATCTCCGCTTTGGCTAAGTCTGTGGTTAATCGGTCAATCTGAGTTCGATGTTCAACAATCACCCTACTCTTTTCTTCTAGTTGATCACGCAGTGTCTGTTCAGTAGTAGTCCAAGATGATTTGGCCGCTGCATGTTGTTCGCTATGTTCCTGTGCCAACTGTTCTTTCTTTTGAACTTCAAATTGAAGGCGCTCTATTTTGCTTTCAGCATCAGCTAAGGCAGAAAGAGCCTCTGCTTCGGAACTTTTAGCAGCACGTAGCGTTTCTTCAAAGCGAGATTCAATAGCAGTTTGAAACCTGCCCATCTCTTTCATAAATGAGTCAGCAAATGCATCACTGAATCCCATTGATTCCATTAAATGAGCCTGGGATGCTTCGAGCTCTTCACGCCACTGCCTAACAAAGCCTAGAGCCGTTCCTTTGGAACCTCTGCCAAGTTCTGCGATCACTCGATTGCCGCTTATCTTTTCTCCGGAAGCATGTAGACGGTCACAGACACCTTTTACGTCTGAATAAGTCAATGCAGGACTTTGTTGCCGCTTTTCCATAATCATTTCTCTTCAAAAAAATCAAGTATACCGTCAATAGTATGCCAAATACGGTACAGTTACAAACAAGTGTACCTTTAATACGTTAGAATTGAATGGCGGTACAGTTTGATTGTTTTGCATCTAGATAAATAATCATAACAGACTGATATTTAAGGATGTTATTATGGTTTAAATCGAGAATGAACAGGTTGTAAGGTGTACCGATTACTGTACTTTCGGTACACCAGTTCTAAACCAACTCTTTAAGTGCGAGGTGTGATAAATGAGAAGAAAAAGAGGTGATTATCCACAATTGGTAAATGACTTAGTAATCAATACATTGTTACACCTTTATATGGAATGTAGCGATACACGTCGGTTTGTGCCTCTCCACCAGCGAAATGCGATTGTTATGCGTTATCTGAAATCCTTACTCAAAAAAGCAGCATACAAGGAGACAAGAAAAGATATTAAAGCTCTTATTTACGCTGGGCAGAAAGGTGACAAGTTGGAAGAGCAATTGTGGAGGCTCAAATCTCTTGTTAATAATTATGGCAATGATGTTGAAAAGTTTTACGGATTCCTCAACTTAATTGAGAGTACGTTAGCTATTTACAGTGAGTTATTTAAAGAAAATACTGCTGTCGTTTCGAATAGAGTTTATTTGTTAGCTGATCACATTGATAATGGCTTTGACGATAATGGGAGGCAAGTAGCCCCAATTGCTCTATCTGTGAACTCTTCAAAATGGAAGCAAATACCAGCGTTGGCCGAAGAACATGGTCATTTCTATATTGAGATTCTTGATAGTGATGAGAGTAAAGCAAACCTTTATGTTCACCCTGCCGCAATGAAAAGAGCCGTTCACAAAGAACATGAAAAGGAGTGTGACTGATGGCAGTGTAGGATGCAAACCGCTACTACACTGCCCTGAGTGCTAAGTTCAAGCACGATGTTTAGCTTTGAGGTTTTTCACATGCTTAAAGTTAGTTTTAAGCCCCTTTTCTAAACGTGCAGACTCTAGACTCTCATAAACACTATTAATGTCGATAAAAGAGCTTTCCTTGGATTGTTCATAAATATAATCTGCGGCCTTCCAACCGGATGTGAATAGTAGCTTTGGTGTGTTTTTACTCCTCCATTCGCACTCACCTACCATAACTACAATCGAGTAGAACGCTTCCTGGGGAATGCTAGGCAAAAGAGATTGAATTGCTTTCACATGCTTATAGTTTTGTCTGAACGGATTTTGAAACTTGTAGCTACGTTTAAATATCTTTTGAGTCCAAAATTGATCTGATTCCTTGCCATAAATCCAGCCTTTATAATGTTTTGTTTCAACGACAAATATTCCAGCTGGGGAAATAACAACATGGTCCACCTGAGTAGTATCTCCATCGGAAACTTCAAGAGTAACATCATCAAGTACTATGCAATTATTACCACATTTTTTATTTAATATTTTTGATAAAGCCCACTCGCCTATTTTCCCTTTGATATGGCGTGAAAATACTTTGGCAACAAATAATAGTGTTACAGCCAAAATCAACATCCACGTTGTCGGTTGATTTAGAAGCTCTCCAAAAGCGCCTATAAATAGATTGGGGTTTTGCGCCCATCCCCTCGATATAAACCTCAGTTGATGTAAGTTATTGAAAAACTTTGCGCCCCCTAATTTTAAGTAAAGATCAAAAAATTTAAAACGTTTTGATAATTGTTTAACACTCAAATTACTGTTTAAGAAACAGGCTTAAGGTTAATTTCGAGGGGATGGGCAACAAACCCCATTTAGTATTTTTCCCCTTCTCCTCTAAGGGACTGCCGTCCCGCCGGCGCTTCGCTTGGCACCCTGCTGACGGTCGCTGCGCTCCCTTGGAGTTAATGCCTCGCCAGAGGCGAGAGGGTTTGTTTCCGCTGCGCTAGGCCCAAAGGGGCTTTGCCCCTCTGGACTCCCCACACTCGCCGCCGTGAGGCTCGGGGGCTGGGGCCTGCGGTCGCTGCGCTCCCTTCGTTCCCAACCCCAGAGCCAGAGGCTGGGTCGTTCCGGCAGCGTCAAGGGCGGGAGCGGAAGCCGCAGCCCTGGAGCGAAGCGGAAGGGATCGGGTGAGCACCCGGCGAAGCGAACCCTTGACGTGATGGAGTGACCCCCACGCTCAGGCAAGGGGGCAGGTAGAGCAGAGCGAAGCGGCGCGGCCACCTGCACCCCTGCCACGTGGCGAACGCGGGGTTTGGGGCAGCGCCCCAAGGTGTTCGCAACGACCGAAGGGAGGCGCAGGGCGAAGCCCGTAGAGCAAGGCCGCAGGCCGCTGCAACCGCGTAGCGGTCACGTACTTTACGGAGTAAAGTCTAGTGAGTATACACTTCAAAGAAGTGGCCCGCCGGAGGCACATTCGTACCTCGACGGGCTGGCAGCAATCTGACAGTGCGGAGGGGGACGGATGGCGTTTGCGATCATGAGGGCGAAGAAGCTCAACAGCATGGGCACGGTGGCGGCTGCGTTGCAGCACTGCTACCGCGACCGCGAGACGCCGAACGCCGATCAGGAGCGCACACCGGACAACGATCACCTGGCGGCCAGATCGACCGATGAGGCGATGGGCAAGCTCAGGGAGCGGTTGCCGGAGAAGCGGCGCAAGGATGCGGTGCTGGCGGTCGAATACGTGATGAGCGCCTCGCCGGAGTGGTGGCAGACCGCAAGCGCCGACCAGCAGCGGGAGTTCTTCAAGCGATCGACCGAGTGGCTGGCCGACAAGTACGGCGCTGAGAACGTGGTCACGGCCACGATCCACCGGGATGAGCTGACCCCGCACCTGTCGGCGTTCGTGGTGCCTCGGACGGCTGACGGGCGCCTGAGTGCCAAGGAGTTCATTGGCAACCGGACGAAGATGAGCCAGGACCAGACCAGCTACGCCGAACGGGTGGCCGATCTGGGGCTTGAACGGGGCATCGAGGGCAGCAGGGCCACACACCAGCGAGTTAAAACCCACTATGGGGCGATCCAGCAGGCAGGCCGAGACGTGCCACACCTGACGCCTGACGAGCTGAAACCCCAGAAGGTCAAGGGGGTGTCACTGGCCGAGAAGGTGTTCGGAGCCGTGGAGACGGTCGAAGGGGTGGCGCAAAGGTTGAACGCCAAAATAATGGGGTCTGTGCAGCCGATGGCCGAGAAAGCCGCTGTAAGCGCCCAGAACGAGCGAAGAGCCAAGGAGCTAAGGGAAACCCTAGCCCAGCAGCAAAAACGCTTACAGGCCCTTCAGGAGCCGTTTAAGGGGCTATCCAAGGATCAGGTAGCGGGACTGATCCGGCAGGCGGTGAAATTGCGGCAGGAGAACGAGCAGGAGAAGCAGGAGCGCGCCCAGCAGATCAAAGAGCGATTCAAGGCCAAGCGGGAACGGGAGCGCAGCGACCGCAGCAGGGGCCGTTAACCCTTTTCAACCAACTTTAACCAACCTTGAACAACCTTAAACCATTGTTTAACCAACATTAAACCACTTTCAACCAACCCTAAACCACTTTCAACCAACCCTAAGCAACCGGGGTGTAAGGGCTGGCAGTAATCGCGCGGATTTACAGGCACGTCGGATATGTTTACAAAAACTCCGTTTTTGACACATATCCCGTGCCAAAGGGTGCCCCTTTGAAACCCTCCAGCGCCCCGCTCAATCGCGGGGCAGGGTGACGCGGTGGGGTAGGTCGGGACTGGGGCCGTCCTCGTCCAGGAACGCCACTTCGGCGCGTTCCAGGGTGCAGCCATCGAGGTTCAATTCTTCCATGTCCTTGAGGGTGAAAACCCCCGCCTCCTCGCGGCTCTTGGTGTACCCGTAGCCCTTGGGTTTCCAGTACTCCAGACCTGTCTTGATGTAATACATGCTCATGGCCATACCTCGTCCTTGAGTTTCGATATAACGGAATCCAGCGCCGTTCTGGTGGTGCCGTCCAGCGTGTCTATACCCCTGTCGTAAGCCTCCAAAACAGCGGCCATTTCAGCGGCTGTGATGCTGATAGTGGCCGTGGTGTCCCTTACGATATGGGAGTAATCAGGCTTGCCGAAAAGGGCTTTGAGTGGATCTGTCATGGCTGATCTCCAAACATATCAAGCGTGTCTGTATCCCACTCTATTGTAAACAAGACATTTTTATCTTTTATATTCAATGGCTTATTTTCCTGCTAATTGGTAATACCATGAAAAATACCATGCTCAGAAAAGGCTTAACAATATTTTGAAAAATTGCCTACTGAGCGCTGCCGCACAGCTCCATAGGCCGCTTTCCTGGCTTTGCTTCCAGATGTATGCTATTCTGCTCCTGCAGCTAATGGATCACCGCAAACAGGTTACTCGCCTGGGGATTCCCTTTCGACCCGAGCATCCGTATGAGACTCATGCTCGATTATTATTATTATAGAAGCCCCCATGAATAAATCGCTCATCATTTTCGGCATCGTCAACATAACCTCGGACAGTTTCTCCGATGGAGGCCGGTATCTGGCGCCAGACGCAGCCATTGCGCAGGCGCGTAAGCTGATGGCCGAGGGGGCAGATGTGATCGACCTCGGTCCGGCATCCAGCAATCCCGACGCCGCGCCTGTTTCGTCCGACACAGAAATCGCGCGTATCGCGCCGGTGCTGGACGCGCTCAAGGCAGATGGCATTCCCGTCTCGCTCGACAGTTATCAACCCGCGACGCAAGCCTATGCCTTGTCGCGTGGTGTGGCCTATCTCAATGATATTCGCGGTTTTCCAGACGCTGCGTTCTATCCGCAATTGGCGAAATCATCTGCCAAACTCGTCGTTATGCATTCGGTGCAAGACGGGCAGGCAGATCGGCGCGAGGCACCCGCTGGCGACATCATGGATCACATTGCGGCGTTCTTTGACGCGCGCATCGCGGCGCTGACGGGTGCCGGTATCAAACGCAACCGCCTTGTCCTTGATCCCGGCATGGGGTTTTTTCTGGGGGCTGCTCCCGAAACCTCGCTCTCGGTGCTGGCGCGGTTCGATGAATTGCGGCTGCGCTTCGATTTGCCGGTGCTTCTGTCTGTTTCGCGCAAATCCTTTCTGCGCGCGCTCACAGGCCGTGGTCCGGGGGATGTCGGGGCCGCGACACTCGCTGCAGAGCTTGCCGCCGCCGCAGGTGGAGCTGACTTCATCCGCACACACGAGCCGCGCCCCTTGCGCGACGGGCTGGCGGTATTGGCGGCGCTGAAAGAAACCGCAAGAATTCGTTAACTGCACATTCGGGATATTTCTCTATATTCGCGGTTCAGCAGGCATGTCCCCTTTGAGGGCGACCCGACGACAGGATAATCGACCTTATGGTGCGCAAATATTTCGGCACAGACGGTATTCGTGGCAAAGCCAACGAAGGCGCGATGACGGCGGAAACCGCCTTGCGCGTCGGCATGGCGGCTGGCCGTGTCTTTCGTCGCGGTGACCACCGCCATCGTGTCGTGATCGGCAAGGATACGCGCCTGTCGGGCTATATGCTTGAACCCGCGCTCACAGCCGGTTTCACCTCGATGGGCATGGACGTATTCCTTTTTGGCCCGCTGCCGACAACGTATAGGAAGAATAAACGCCCTTTTCACCCAAGTCCAACAGCTTTGGACCGCAGTTGACTCTTTCGACACCCCTGCGATGCAACCCAATCCGGCTGACGGGGAGCCAGCAACGCTGAAAATTTACCCTCCTCTTTCCCACTAGCGGCTCCTTTTCCGACAACCAGCACGGCGGATCCCTGCCGCGGCGCTGTGAACGCAGCATTTTGATTGGTATCGTTGGCCTTCAGGCTCGTCAGTCAAACAGACCCAGGAGCAGCTCAGCCGGTGGCGCCCGGCTTTCGGGTAACGCCCTGGTCCCGCTGGTTTCGGCTTTGTGCTTCAGGTGATCAAGGATCTGCTTGATCACTATAGGGTCTTCAATGCAGGCGATGACTTTCATGGCGCCGCCGCAGCCGCTGCAGGTCTCGATGTCGATATTGAAAACACGCTTGAGCCGTTGCGCCCATGTCATCGACGCTCGCCGTTGTGCTGGTGTTGCCGGTTCATCAGCCACCCTGACCTTGTTGCCCCTGCCCCGTTTTGCCGGCGTGACCAACGCCCGGTGCCGACTGTTGGGTGCGAACACCCCGTGGAAGCGGGTTAGGTTGACTCTGGGCTTCGGTACCAGGGCGGCCAGCCTTGCAATGAAATCCAATGGTTCGAAAATGACGTGCGTGGTGCCGTCCCGGTACGGCGTCTTGAGCTGGTAGCGCACGTTGCCGCCTCGTGTTAACGACAGCCGCTTCTCGGATACCGCCGGGCGGCTGATGTACCGGCACAGCCGTTCGAGCTTCTTGCGTTCATCGGCCCTGGCCGCCACGCCGGCGTGCAGGCTGGACCCGGCTACCTTGCCAATCCCGTCACCGAACGGATCACCACTGGTCGGCAGAGTTTGCAAAGTGAACACCTTTCGCCCCGCCTGTGAACCGACAGCGATACGGTAAGTGATCGAGTGCCCCAGCAGGGGTGTCATCGGGTCGTCATCCACCGCATCCGAGGCCAGATAGCTGTTTTCGACATCCCGTTCCAGCAGGCCTTGCCGTTCCAGATAGCGACCCACCCGGTGGGCGATGGTGTGCGTCAGCTGGGTGAGCTCTGGGCTGGTCGGCGCCTTGACCCAGCGGAAACGCGCTGAGCCGTGGGATTGCTCGACATACACACCGTCGAGAAACAGCATGTGGAAGTGAACATTCAGATTGAGCGCCGATCCAAAACGCTGGATCAGGGTGACCGCGCCCGTCTTGGCCACTTGGTGGGTATGGCCCGCTTTCTTGACCAGGTGCCAATACCCATCTTTGTATCAACTCCCCTTCCTGCCCGGCATCCCCGCAATTGATGACTTCAGAACAAGATGCTACCAATTTTTCAATAACAGCAAATTGCCTTTTTACTCCATCGTTATCAATTAGTTTAATGCCAAATTTTTTAGGTACAATTGGCAGATCTTCCAATTTCCAGTATTTCCAATTTTCTTTGTAATCATGGGGTTCATTCAATGTACACAGATGGCCAAAAGTCCAGGTTACCCAATAGCCATTTCCTTCATAAAAGCCGTTGTTGCGTTGTTTTGCACCAATTACTTCGGCAATATCTTTTGCCACAGAAGGTTTTTCAGCTATACATAAAATCATAAGGAGGCAAAGTTAGTAAGGTCGTTGAAGTTTTGAAACCGTTACATACAAAACATTTCAACAAAAACAGTAAGTTTTAGAGTTATTTACGTGTATATTTTTTTATTTCAAAAGCAAAAGCGTGTTTTTCATCAATACCCTGTTTCAGTACAGTTTCACTATTCCACTCAGATTCAGAAAATTTAGGAAAAAAAGTATCTGCGTCAAACACTCCATCTACTTGTGTGATATACATTTCTTGAAGGATGTTTCGCTGCATAACTTCTGCATAAATTTGTCCCCCACCAATGATGAAAACAGTTCTTTCGGTTTCATTTTTATAGAACTCTAAACATTCAGTAAGTGAAAAAAAGACATGAGCTCCTGGTGCTTGATAGCCGATTTGGTGAGTTAAAACGGCATTTTCACGATTTGGCAAGGGTCTAAATTTCTCAGGAATAGATTCATAATTTTTACGTCCGGTTATTACTACATGACCTGTTGAAGTTTCTTTAAAGAATTTCATATCAGCCGGCAATTTCCATAACAAATCGTTGTCTTTACCAATGCCAAAATTTTTATCCATGGCAACAATTAATGATAGTTTCATAATGATCGGTATTGAATAATTAATTTTTTATTTGAGGCATTAAGCACATGCAATAATTTCTCAATTGGTTTTTTCACCTTTTCTTTCAAATGTAACTCATCTGCAGTTTGAATCATACGTATAGGAAGAATAAACGCCCTTTTCACCCAAGTCCAACAGCTTTGGACCGCAGTTGACTCTTTCGACACCCCTGCGATGCAACCCAATCCGGCTGACGGGGAGCCAGCAACGCTGAAAATTTACCCTCCTCTTTCCCACTAGCGGCTCCTTTTCCGACAACCAGCACGGCGGATCCCTGCCGCGGCGCTGTGAACGCAGCATTTTGATTGGTATCGTTGGCCTTCAGGCTCGTCAGTCAAACAGACCCAGGAGCAGCTCAGCCGGTGGCGCCCGGCTTTCGGGTAACGCCCTGGTCCCGCTGGTTTCGGCTTTGTGCTTCAGGTGATCAAGGATCTGCTTGATCACTATAGGGTCTTCAATGCAGGCGATGACTTTCATGGCGCCGCCGCAGCCGCTGCAGGTCTCGATGTCGATATTGAAAACACGCTTGAGCCGTTGCGCCCATGTCATCGACGCTCGCCGTTGTGCTGGTGTTGCCGGTTCATCAGCCACCCTGACCTTGTTGCCCCTGCCCCGTTTTGCCGGCGTGACCAACGCCCGGTGCCGACTGTTGGGTGCGAACACCCCGTGGAAGCGGGTTAGGTTGACTCTGGGCTTCGGTACCAGGGCGGCCAGCCTTGCAATGAAATCCAATGGTTCGAAAATGACGTGCGTGGTGCCGTCCCGGTACGGCGTCTTGAGCTGGTAGCGCACGTTGCCGCCTCGTGTTAACGACAGCCGCTTCTCGGATACCGCCGGGCGGCTGATGTACCGGCACAGCCGTTCGAGCTTCTTGCGTTCATCGGCCCTGGCCGCCACGCCGGCGTGCAGGCTGGACCCGGCTACCTTGCCAATCCCGTCACCGAACGGATCACCACTGGTCGGCAGAGTTTGCAAAGTGAACACCTTTCGCCCCGCCTGTGAACCGACAGCGATACGGTAAGTGATCGAGTGCCCCAGCAGGGGTGTCATCGGGTCGTCATCCACCGCATCCGAGGCCAGATAGCTGTTTTCGACATCCCGTTCCAGCAGGCCTTGCCGTTCCAGATAGGGGTTCTAGGGATTTTCCCCTCTAAAGTAACATAAATCGCCATACTCACCATATTTAAAGGCATACAAAGGTGGGTTACTTCTCCAAAGTATGGCAAATTATGAGGTTAACAACCCCTTAAACTTAATTTAATTAAAAACGAACTATCAATTCTTACCAAAGCTGAGCAGCTTGATCTATATTCTCCGCCGCTATTATCACTTGAACAACAACGATTGTATTTTACGCCAAACGAGATCGAGTTAACAGAGTTGAAAAGTATTCGCCTAAGGAACCACCGATGCTATTTCATTGCGTTATTAGGGTATTTTAAGTCTAAGCCTGTGATTCTTTCACCTAGCTTTAACCTCATCTTTGACGATATGCAGTTTATTTCAACGCAAGTTCAAGGAGGCAAAGGGATCAGGCCTTTCAGCATTAATAAGATGCAGCGTGACCGTATATATCAAAGAATACTGAGGTTATTAAACTATCAGAAATGGGACGAAAGTCTGCACTTTGCGCCGCTGTACGAACATCTTGTTATGGTCGGCAAAGCTTGGCTTGAGCCTCGTTATCTATTCGATGCAGCCGCTGAATATCTAGCAACGCATAGAATTGCCATCCCTAAATATACTGTCTTACAAAAGCTTATCAGTCGTGTTATCCAACAGGTCAAGAAGGCGTTAAATAATAAGCTTCGTATTCATGTTTCATCTGAACTACACGGATTTCTAAATACTATTATCGATGACAAAGATGGGCTCTCCTTAAGCCAGCTTCGAGCCGGTGCAAAAAGCGTTATGGTGACAGAGCTAAAAAAAGAACTGACGGTGTATCATCAGTTACAGCCTTATACAAGACAGATTGATAATGCTGTTAAGGGCTTAGCCCTGAGGAATCCCCTAATGATTTTGATAAAAATCATAAATTTAAGGTAGATGCACATCTTGTCATGTGATCAAATGGT